>JBAYMQ010000113.1:0-4457 GCA_041663465.1 Candidatus Omnitrophota bacterium
CCGCTTCATCCGCGTTGACATTATAAGTCTTCCCGTCGCTGCCCGCGCCCATGGGCAGGATCACGATAACTTTATCGTCATCCAACCCGTCAAAAATAACCTTGGTATTGACGCCTGTAATATGTCCCACCAAGCCCAGATCTATTTTTGATTGTTTTTTCTCGGATAAAAGCAGTTTGTTTTCCTTGCCGTTCATCCCGACCCCGCAACAACCAAGCTCTCCCAACTCTTTCACGATCATGGTATTTAATTTCTGCAGCTCTTCTTCCACCACTTTAAGCGTCTGATCGTCGGTTACGCGCATGCCGTCCACAAAATCGGTCTTTTTCCCGGTAGCGCGCATACGGTCCGAAATATTGGGGCCTCCGCCATGGACCAGAACGGTTTTAAGTCCCATAAAATTCATAAAAACTATGTCTTCAAGGACTCCTTTTCGGATCTTATCTTCCCCCAGGATACTGCCTCCGTACTTGATCACAACGACCTTATTGCGGAATTGACGGATATACGGCAGCGCTTCTATCAGAACATCCGCTTTTTTAATGGCTTCATGCATAAGTCACCTCAATTATATTCAGCGTTTATCTTTATATATTCCGGGGTCAGGTCAGACGTATACACGGTACACGACGCTTTCCCTTTTGATAAACCGACATTAATAACGACATTTTTCTTGTTCAGCGGCCCCATGCGGACCCGCAATCCCTTTTCCGAAACATCCACGCCGCTGGCGCCTACAGCGCAGGCGATCCTGCCGAAATTGGGATTCTCGCCGTATACCGCTGTTTTGAAAAGAGGCGAATTTGCGATCGCCAGCGCGGCCGCACGGGCCTCTTCAAAGGTTCGCGCGGCCTCCACCTTGATGGTTATGAACTTCGTCGCGCCCTCTCCGTCTATCGCAAGCATCTTTGCGAGGGACAAACAAACCGCGCTCAACCCTTTGGAGAACAACGCCGCGTCTTTTCCCGCAGTGATGCGTTTGTTACCCGCCTGGGCGTTGGCCAAAAGGACTACCGAATCATTCGTAGACATGCATCCGTCAACGGTAACGCAGTTGAAACTCTCTTTAACGGCGGCTCGAAGGCATGAATCCAGGCACGATTTAGAGATATCCGCGTCGGTCATAATGAAAGCGAGCATCGTAGCCATATTCGGGCCTATCATTCCTGAACCTTTCGCGATGCCGCAGATCGTAACCTTTTTCGCGCCGATCATGACTTGCGCGGATATCTCTTTGGCAAAGGTATCCGTGGTCATAATAGCCTTTTTTGCCGCGTGAATCCCGGCGCGGGATAATCCCGCCTTCAAAACAGGCAAAGAGGAAACGATCTTGCTGAAATCCAGCCTTTTGCCGATTATACCTGTTGAAAAAACAAGCACGGACGCAGGCTTTACGCCTAATGAAGAACCTACGGACATCGCGGTCTTGCGCGCGTCAGACAGGCCCGCGTTGCCCGTAAAACAATTGGCGTTGCCGCTATTGGCAATGATCGCGTGATAAGCCTTATTCCTGCTTAAATATTCTTTGCACAGGACGACCGGAGCCGCCAGGATCTTATTGGTGGTAAACATGCAACTGGCCTGAGCCGCGGCCGCGGAATGAATAAGCGCGCAATCCAGCTTGCCCGATTTTTTCAAGCCGCAGGCAATACCGTTAGCTTCAAATCCAATAGGCAAAATAGCTTTGGGAATTATTTTCATCTACAAGAGCCCTGACGTTTCCGGCAATTGATACCGGATGTTCATATTCTGTACCGCCTGGCCTGAGGCGCCTTTGCGCAAATTATCGATCGCGGATACAATAATGACCGAAGCGCCGCTGACCTTGACGCCGATATCGCAAAAATTCGTGGCCGCGACATCCTTGAGAGACGGGAACTCAGCGTACGGACGTATACGGACAAATGGCTCCTGCTTATAGAACTTCTGATACAATGATATAATATCTTTCGGACTGCGAACGGTTGTTTTATTTAGCCGCACATAAATTGTCTCAAGAATCCCCCGTTTAAGCGGCAGCAAATGCGGGACGAACGTGATCGGGACCTTCGCGCCGGACAATTTCGAAAGCTCCTGCTCGATCTCAGGCATATGCTGATGACAATTCACCTTATACGCCTTAAAATCCTCATCCACCTCGCTGAAAAGGGATTCCAGCACCGCTTTTTTTCCGGCGCCTGTCGTGCCGGATTTCGCGTCAATGATAATAGAGGAACGCTCGATAGCTCCGGTAGCGACAAGAGGCGCAAGGCCCAAAATAGCGGCTGTCGGATAACATCCCGGATTTGCGATAAGCTGCGCGGCGGCTATCTTCTGCCTGTATAACTCCGGCAAACCATACACGGCGCGTTTTATATTATTTTTATCTTTATGCGCGACCTGATACGCGGACTTATATACGGCCGCATCCGCGATCCTGTAATCGGCGCTCAGATCGATCACCGTCTTCTTAGCCTTAAGCAGGAACGGAACAACATCCATGGCAGTGGTATGAGGCAATGCGAGGAATACGACATCGCAAGTAGCCGCTATTTCCTTCAAATCCAGCTTCTTAAGCATTAACGATGTGCGTCCTGCAAATTTAGGAAAAATACTGCCGATCGGCTTCGGCTCGTCGGTAGTCGAGTAAAGCCCGGAAATACGCGCCTGCGGATGCCCCAATAGAATATCGATAAGCTCCTGCCCGGTGTATCCTGTAGCCCCGGCGATGCCAACCTGCAGTGTCATATGATCTCCGTCTGTAAAATGCGCATGGTCACACTTACGTTAAAAAGCTTAATAAAATTATTATACCCATAAATACTGTAATGGCAAGTGTTTTCTCGTCGCCATTCTCAAAAAAAAACCGCTGTCAAACGTTCGCTTGACAGCGGGATTGCAGATCTCTAACTTTTTTGTATAAGTTATCTCATTATCGTTTTGTCCACTGGAAGCGTTTGCGCGCGCCTTTCAGACCGGATTTTTTGCGTTCCTTCATTCTGGGATCGCGGGTCAGGAATTCATTTTTGCGCAACAGATCCTTGAGCTCAGGCTCTGCCGCTAAAAGCGCGCGTGCGACTGCGTGTCTCAGCGCGCCGGCCTGTCCCGTGATACCGCCGCCGCCAAGATTCGCATTCACATCGTATTTAGCCGCGGTGTTGGTAATACGCATAGGCTGACGAACAAGGATCCGGTCTGTTTCGCGGACAAAATAAGTATCCACGTCCACGCCATTGACCGTGATCGCGCCTTTGCCAAGCATCATAACGACCCGGGCTATCGACTCTTTTCTTCTTCCAACTGAGGTAAATCGTATAACATTATCCATAATTATTTAAGTTTGAACGGCACTGGTTTTAAACTAAGATTCTGATGCTTGTCATCCTTGTAGATCTTGAGCCTCAAGATCTGCTGATGGGCTTGGTCGCCTTTAGGCAGCATACGGTCTACGGCGAGCCTCATAACTGTTTCCGGACGCTTTTCCAGCATATCTTCAAGAGCCACCTGCTTCAAGCCGCCGGGATACCCCGAATAGCGGCTATATATCTTCTGATTGAGTTTTTTGCCGGTAACCTTGATCTTTGAAGCGTTAATAACAATCACCCCGTCTCCAGTATCAACATGAGGCGTATATATAGCCTTATGTTTTCCCCGTAAGACAGCGGCAATCTGTGTTGCAAGGCGGCCAAGTATCTGATCTTTCGCATCTACCAGATACCAGGTACGCTTGATTTCGTTCGGTTTCGGAAAATAGGTCTTTAACATAGGAATAAAAGTATACCATACATTGCATTTCTGTCAAACATTTTTTTGAAATTAATTCATGGGACACAATACTAAATTAAATTAAGGTTTGCCCTCTGTGCGGAGCGTGTCCCCCGGCCTATCGCGCGGCATCCAGCAGTTGACGCGTGTATTGATGCTGTGGATGTTCAAATAGGATCGACGCCTCGGCAAATTCCATGATCTTGCCGTCCTTCATGACCATGACGGTATCCGCCAGACGCTTAACCACCGCCAGATTATGACTAATAAATAAATACGTGAGATTGAATTGCTCTTTGAGCTGGACGAACAGGTCGAGAAGTTTCACCTGTATGGTCAGATCCAAAGACGAGATAGGCTCATCAAGTATCAAAAATTTAGGTTCTGTCGCGAGCGCCCGCGCTATGCAGATGCGCTGTCGCTGACCGCCCGAAAATTCATGCGGATACCGCGACAATACGTCCGCCTCAAGCTCCACGGTCTTGAGAAGCTCCACCGCCTTCTCTTTGAGATGACTGCGGCCCGCAATATGATGGATCACCATCGGCTCGGAGATCGTCTGAAACACCGTCATCCGGGGATCCAGGCTGTTATAGGGGTTCTGGAATATTATCTGGCAATCCTTGCGATACCGTGTAATGATATCAGGATTGAAAACCACACTGCCGCTATCCGCCGGGACCAATCCCAGAATTATCTTTGCCAGCGTTGTA
>JBAYMQ010000114.1:0-4454 GCA_041663465.1 Candidatus Omnitrophota bacterium
ATCTATTATTAGCGAGGAGTCTATGATCAAGAAATCCAAATATAATGTGGTTGTGGTGGGGGCGGGGGCGGTTGGTATTGAAATGCTCCGTTGTTTGAAACGGTTTAATTTTCCCGTTGCAACATTGAAAGTCCTGGCGCGATCCACGCGGCAGATAGATGTTGACGGGGATAAATATAATGTCGAAACAATTTGCCCGGATTCATTCAAAGGAATGGATATCGCGTTGTTCGCCGGCACCGAAGGCGAAAAAGGCGCGGCGGTAACCTACGCGATCGAAGCGGTGAAAAGAGGGGCTGTTGTCATAGATAACGGCGCAGATTTCCGCATGGATCCGGATGTCCCGTTGATCGTCCCTGAAGTCAACGCAAAGGATATCAGAAAGCACAAGGGTATCATTTCTAATCCTAACTGCTCTACGGTGCAGTTGGTCGTCGCGTTGAATCCTATCTATAAGAAAGCCGGCATCAAGCGGGTTATTGTCACGACCCTGCAGGCATCGTCGGGCGCCGGCAAGTCCGCGGTCGACCAGTTAAAGGAAGAGCTGAAGCAGATCGCCGCGGGTGATTATCAGAATGTTCAGGTTAACCTTCCCAATAAGGTCATGGCGCAGCAGCTTGCTTATAATGTATTCCCGCATATCGGCGGTTTTGTCGAGGACGCTTATACTTCCGAAGAGTGGAAGCTCGTCAACGAAACCCACAAGATCATCGGCGATAAGAAGATCAAGGTTACGGCTACTACCGTGCGCGTACCTGTCAGGACAGGACATTCTGAATCCGTATATTTCGAGACAAAAAAACCTATAAGCCCGGAAGCGGTCAAGAAGCTTCTGTCAAAATCCCCGGGCATTATCCTTATAGATGACCCCAAGAACAACCTGTATCCCATGCCCAAGGATGTTGAAGGCAAGACTGAAACGTATGTCGGCCGCATCCGCCGGGATCCATTTGTCAAGAACGGGATGTGGATGTGGGTTGTCGCGGATAACCTGCTCAAAGGCGCTGCGTCAAACGCGGTCCAGATCGCGCAGGAACTCACCAGGTAAAAACGAGGGAGCGCTTCTGCGCAATATCCGGTTAACCCTTCAATACGACGGAACTGATTATCTGGGCTGGCAGCGTCAGTCCAGTTCGCCCGCCACTATTCAGGCTATAGTGGAAAAGGTTTTATCGGGCATTCTGCAGGAAAATGTGCGCGTCGCAGCCGCCGGCAGGACAGATACCGGCGTGCACGCCCGACAGCAGGTCGCTAACTTCAAGACGCATAATCCCATGTCTCTGCGTGAACTTCAGCACGGCCTTAACGCTTTATTGCCCGACGATATAAAGGCCGTAGCGGTAAGCGTCGCGGCCATGGATTTCCACAGCCGATTCAGCGCGCGGGAAAAAACCTATCAGTATACGATCCTTAACCGCGCGCATTCCGATGTTTTTGCCCGGGATCATGTGTATCATTACGCCGTCGCGAAACTTAGCATATCCCGTATGCGCGCGGCCGCGCGCCTGTTGACAGGCAGCCACGATTTTACGTCCTTTAAGACCACCGGCACCGGCCGCAACAAGTCTAATATCCGCTTCATCAAGCGTATCCGTATAGCGTGCAAAGGCAGCTTTATTATTATTCAGATAACCGGCGAAGGATTCCTCTATAAGATGGTTCGCGGCATTGTCGGAACGCTTATAGAGATAGGGAGGGGTAAATTGCCTGTGGACAGCGTCCGGGCGATGTTGCGCGCCAGGAACCGCGCGTCAGCCGGCCCCACAGCGCCGGCTTCTGGCCTCTGCCTTCTGCGAGTAAAGTATTAATCCCGTAAGAGAATGCCTTATTTTACTTGTTTTTTAATAGACTGGACTATATAATAAATTCATGGTTACTTTAGTCGGGCCTTATTTACTGGCTTTTATCGCGCTGTTCGTCGCAGTCGATTCCCTCGGCAATATACCGATATTCATTACCTTGATAGAAGGATCGACGAAGAAAGAGCGTAAACGGGTCATCATGGATTCCGTTACGACCGCGACCGTTGTCGCTTTGGTTTTTATGTTCGTCGGCAAGGTTGTTCTTCGTTTGATCGGCATTACTATTTCCGATTTTCAGGTCGCCGGCGGCGCGTTATTGTTCATTATATCGGCGAAGCTGCTTTTGCCCAGCGGGGGCAAGGATTTCCTGAGCGATTCTCACGGCAAGGATCTGGGCGTATTCCCGTTAGGAACCCCGCTTATAACCGGTCCGGCCGTGTTGACGACCTCGCTTATCATGGTTGATAGCTATGGCCTGGTGCCGACTTTTGTCGCGGTTCTTCTCAATATGCTTATTGTTTGGATTACGCTGGCAAAAGCTGATGTTTTGTTGAAGCTATTCGGACAGAATGGGTTGCGGGGGTTGGCAAAGATCATGTATATTCTTCTTGCCGCGATAGGAGTAATGATGGTCAGAAAGGGTATTCTTGCGATCATCTCCGGCAGATTTCTCGAACGCTAAATTCCAATGATAAGACGAAATGTAGTGACGTTCATTATGGCAGGCGGTAAAGGCGAACGGTTGTGGCCTTTGACAAAAGACCGGACAAAGCCCGCTGTTCCGTTCGGCGGGATCTATCGTATCGTAGATTTTACCCTCAGCAATTGTATTAATTCCGGCATGCGCCGGGCGTATGTGTTGACGCAGTATAAGTCCGCGTCGCTGCAGCGGCATATCCGGCTGGGATGGAACATACTGTCTTCTGAATTGAACGAATATATAGAGGTTTTGCCCGCGCAGCAGCGCACGGGGGAGACTTGGTATTTGGGGACTGCGGATGCCATTTACCAGAATCTCAATACGCTTGAGATCGAGAATCCCGATGAAGTCCTCGTTCTGGCGGGAGATCACGTGTATAAGATGAATTACGCCACGCTCGTAGATTACCATCGGGCGGAGAGCGCGGATCTGACGATCAGCGTGGTCGAGATGGATAAACATGAATCTGTGCATTTTGGCGTTGTCGAGGTGGATGCCGAGGGGCGGGTTATAGGCTTTGAGGAAAAGCCGCTTAAACCCAAGACGATCCCGCATAAGCCGGATAAGATATACGCGTCTATGGGGATATATGTTTTCAAACATGGAGTTTTGGTCCAGGAATTGCGAAACGATTCTCACGACGAGCGGTCCGCGCATGATTTCGGGAAGGATATCATACCCCGCATGGCAAGAGGGGGTTTTAAGGTTATAGCGTATAATTTTATAGATGAAAACAAGAAAAACGCCCAGTATTGGCGGGATATAGGTACTCTGGACGCTTATTACGAGGCGAACATGGATCTGGTGCAGGTAGATCCCATTTTCAACCTTTATGATAATAAGTGGCCGATCAGGACCTATCAGGAGCAGTCCCCGCCGGCTAAAAGCGTTTTTGCCGGAGAGGAGATCACCGGCAGGGTAGGATTAGCTTTGGATTCTCTGGTTGCCGGAGGGTGCATTATTTCCGGAGGACAGGTCAAGCGGTCTATCCTGTCGCCTAACGTGCGCATTCATAGTTTCGCGCAGGTTACCGATTCTATCTTGATGGAAGGCGTGCAGGTGGGCAGGCATGCCAAGATAAAAAAGGCCATTATCGATAAAGACGTTTCAATTCCCGAAGGTATAGTTATAGGCTATGACCTGGATGAGGACCGTAAGCGTTTTGTGGTGACGGAATCCGGGATCGTGGTGGTGGCCAAAAAGACTGAGATAAAATAAGAGGGCGTTATGTTGAGAAAAGCGAGAGTTTCAGACATTAAGCAGATACAACTTTTGATAAATTCGTTCGCGAAAAAGGACCAGATGCTCCCGCGTTCGCTCAATGAGCTGTATGAAGCCATAAGGGATTTTTGGGTTTACGAAAAGAAAAAAAAGATCCTGGGTTGTTGCGCGTTGCACGTATCCTGGGAAGACCTGGCTGAGATAAAATCCTTGGCTGTGCGCAAGGACCAGCAGCGCAAAGGCATAGGCAAAGAACTGGTGTCGGCTTGCCTGGCTGAAGCAAAGGAACTGGGCTCTGAAAGGGTCTTCGCGCTAACGTATCAACCGGCGTTCTTTGCGGGGTTTGGATTTAAAAAAGTAAGGCATTCAGATCTGCCCCATAAGGTATGGGCGGAGTGCATCAATTGCCCGAAATTCCCTAACTGCCAGGAAATTTCTCTATTAAAAATATTGTAAAACCGCATAAGTATAGTATAATAAATTCTCTGTTTAAAAAAATAACCGATTGAACTGGAGGATAGTATGAATTATTTGCTGACGGATGAGCAGAAGATGATCAAGGAACTCGCGCATAAGATAGCCGAGGAAAAGATCCGGCCTGTTGCCGCGAAATATGATAAAACCGAAGAGTTCCCATGGGAAGTCATTAAGGTTATAGCGGAATCCGACTTGTTCGGTTTGTTCATTCCTGAGGAATACGGCGGCATGGGGGTGAGCGTCATGAATCTCTG
>JBAYMQ010000115.1:0-4453 GCA_041663465.1 Candidatus Omnitrophota bacterium
AGGTGCCGCGGGGTATGATCTGGGGCCGGCGATCGATTCGTTCGCGGGCATTATTGCCGGCGGAGGGATCATCTTTTTGATGGGGTATGTTTTTGACACCGTTTATTTCAAGCTTTTGAAGAAACCTCCTATCCAGGGCGAGACGGAATCGATGGGGGGCGGAGACGTGAAGCTTCTCGCAATGATCGGGGCGTTTCTCGGGTGGAAGGCCGCTATCCTGACTTTTTTCATCGCGCCTTTCTTCGGCATTATAGCCGGCATCGCGACTCTCATGACAAAAAAAGATCACACTGTCCCCTATGGCCCGTTTTTGTCGCTTGCGGCGCTCATCACGATCTTTTGGGCGGACAAAATATTGAATTTTGTTTTTCTCGCCAATTATTTCCGGTAATCCCATGGCTGTGTTAGAAGGTTTAGAGTTTTATATTTCCAAACGGGCGGGCAGGGCTGTTATCGATCATAGGATGATCGATGACGGGGACCGTATTGCGGTTGCGGTTTCCGGAGGTAAAGACAGCCTGACGCTTTTGCGTATACTCGCCGATCGCCGGAAATTCGTCCCCATTCATTACGATATTGTCGCCGTACATGTGGATTTCGGTTTTCATCCGCGGGAAACTCAAGAACTGGTCAGGTTTTTTAAGAGGTTAAAGGTTCCGTATGTCATCGAGAAATCCGACGTCCTTAAGAAAACCGACCCTAAAAAAATAAACTGTTTTTGGTGCTCTTGGAACCGGCGCAAGACGCTTTTTTGTGTCGCGGACAGGCTGAAATGCGTCAAAGTCGCATTCGGCCATCACAAAGACGATATCGCGCAAACGATGCTCATGAACCTGTTCTTTCACGGCGAGATCTCGACTATGTGCCCCAGGCAGGAAATGTTCGGTGGTAAGATCGTGATCATTCGGCCGCTGGCGTACGTGGACGAGTCTATGATCAGGCAATTTTCGCGTCAGCAAAAATTCAAGACCGTGTCCTGCCGGTGTCCGCACGCCGATCTTTCGAAGCGGAGGATGGTCAAGGGGATCATAGCGGATATCGCGAAGATCTGCCCTGAAATCACGACCAATATCCTGAAAAGTACCGGCCGCATTAAAAAGGACTATTTGGGCGCGATGCCGATTGGTGATATAATTGATTTGAAAAAAAAAGAGGCGAAGTGATCATACAGGTCAGGGTGTCCCCGCGCGCGAGCAGGGCGTTGGTTCAGAAGAACGACGTTGGATATAAGGTTTATTGCACCAGGCCCGCGGTCGACGGCGAGGCTAACGCTCAGGTAATCGAACTAATCGCGGATTTTTTTAAAGTCAAAAAATACAGAGTACGCATTATCCGGGGAGATACCAGCCGGACTAAAACGCTGGAGATCTCAGATGAATAACCCTGTGCTGGGGGCGGAGAACCGGCCCCATCTTTTCGAAAATCTTTTCCCCCACAGCATTTTTTTAAAGTATTCCAGCGGCCAGGACGGTACAATGTCGTTTGTCCACGGATCCGGCTCGAATGTATCGGAGAACCGCCGGAGTTTTCTGGAGGATTCAGGCGTAGACGCGGCGCGTCTGGTATGCGCCAGACAGGTGCACGGCGATACGGTCGCGTGTGTTTCCGACGCGGACGCTGGACGCGGCGCGGACAGCCCGGAGAGCGCTTTTGCCGATACCGACGCGTTGATAACTGACAGGCGGCGGCTGGCGCTTGCGATTTTTACAGCCGACTGCCTGCCGGTCTTTCTGTATGACCCGCAGAAACAAGTTATAGGTTTGGCTCACGCGGGATGGCGCGGGACTAAAGAGAACATTGCCGGTAAGACCGTGCAGGCGATGATGAAACAGTATGATTGCCGCCCCGGTGATATCTACGCCGGGTTCGGCCCCGCCATACGCGGTTGCTGTTATCGGGTGGGGGATGAGTTTAAGGATAGGTTTGAATCCGGATTAGCCCAAAAGAACGGCAGCCTGTATCTTGATCTGGTCAAGATCAATACGGAACAACTTCTCCGGCGCGAGATCAAACGGGTTAATATTTTTGATTCCTCTATTTGCACTTTCTGCGCAAATGACGGATATTTTTCATATCGCCGCCAGGGGCTTTCCTCCGGCAGGGGCATGGCGGTTTTGATGATACGCTGATATTGAACGCCGCCGGTATTCATGGTATGATATTGAAAGGAAGGATCGGAGATGTATGTCGTTGTTCTGATCACGGCGGCGAATAAGAAACAAGCGCGGATGATCGCGGGCGCTCTTGTTGAACGTAAACTTGTCGCGTGTGTCAACGTGATAGACCGCGTATCAAGCCTGTTTTGGTGGAAAAAGAAGGTCGATAAAGCTACTGAAGTGTTGATAGTCGCCAAATCCACCAGGGGGAAATTGCCCCGTATCATTGCGTCGGTTAAATCGCTGCATTCATATACTGTACCCGAGATCATCGCGTTACCTGTTGTCGGGGGGAATCGCGACTATTTGGACTGGATCGATGAATCTATCAGGTAGCCCGCTTGATTTCTTCTACGCGTTTTTGGGAGGATTGGCCGTAAGCCTGACGCCGTGTGTTTTTCCTCTTATTCCGGTTACCGCCGGATATATCGGTGTTGAGGCCGCCGGATCCAGGATCAAAGGGTTTGTCTTCGGTTTTGTTTATGTATCGGGTGTTGCCGTTACCTACGCGGTTTTGGGTATGGGCGCGTCATTGACCGGGTCGATGTTCGGCAGGGTTAATTCTCATCCGCTCACTCATCTGGCCGTCGGAGCTATCATAGTTATGTTCGGTCTCGCGATGTTCGATCTGTTCAGGATCCCTTTGCCTCATGCCGGCCGCGTCACGTCTTTGAAAAAAGGCAGTTATATATCGACGTTTGTGCTGGGGTTAAGTTCCGGATTTGTTGTCGCGCCGTGTACGACGCCGGTTCTGGGGACTATACTGGTTTTATTGTCCCAGAAGAGCAATGCGGTGTACGGTGGTTTTCTTTTGTTGTGTTTTGCGTACGGAATGGGCGCGATCCTGCTTATCAGCGCGGTATTCAGCACGTTCTTGACGACACTGCCCAAAGCCGGAGCCTGGACGGGTATTCTGAAGAAATTGTACGCGCTGATATTAGTCGCGGCCGGCGCGTATTTTATTATCAATGCGATAAGGAGACTCCTGGTATGAATAAAGAGATCGCCGGTATAGCGGTTTGTATATGTTTGTGTATGTCGGCCGTAACCGGCGCGTATGCCCGGGGCGATGCGGCAAGCGTTGATTTCACGCGGCCCGATCTGGCGGGGAAAACTTATCAGCTAAGCTCCTATCGGGGCAAACAACCCGTGTTGCTTTTCTTTTGGACGACCTGGTGCCCTTTTTGCTTGAGTAAACTCAAGGATTTGAATACGGGATATATGGATCTGGAAAAAAAAGGCTTGGCTCTTTTAGCTGTAAATGTCGGAGAACGCCGGACGGGCGTTGAAAAGCTCGCGCGCGCTTATGCCATTAAGTATACGATCCTCCTGGACCAGGAGGGCGCGGTCGCGGATGAATTCCGTATTGTTGGCGTACCGACATTCATCCTCATAGATAAAAAAGGCGTGATCCGGTATAACGGTAACGAGTATCCCGAAGATCCTATAAGCAGTTTACTGAATGATCATGATGACCTGTAATACCGCGCTTTTGGTGGATCTTTATGAATTGACGATGGCGCAGGTGTATTTTCGCCATAAGAGGGGCACCCGGGCGACTTTCGATCTTTTTGCGCGCCAACTGCCGGCGCAACGTTCGTTTTTGATCGCCGCGGGGCTTGAGGATATTCTGGCGTATATCCGGGGGCTTCGGTTCACCGCGGATTCAATACGGTATTTGGAAAGCCTTGGGCTTTTTTCCGGGGATTTTTTGCGGTATCTGGCGGGATTCCGTTTTACGGGAGATATTTGGGCAATGCCGGAAGGCACCTTGGTATTTCCCCATGAGCCTATCGTGCGGGTGACCGCTCCGATCATGGAGGCCCAGATGGTCGAGGGTTTTTTACTGAATACAATAAACCTTCAGACCATGATCGCCTCGAAAGCGGCGCGCGTGGTTCTGTCCGCGCAGGGCAGGCCCGTATATGATTTTTCTCTTAGACGGACGCACGGCGCCGACGCCAGTATTAAAGTGGCGCGCTCTTCGTACCTTGCCGGGATTCAGGGAACGTCGAACGTTCTGGCCGGTAAACTCTACGGCATGGCGTTATCAGGCACTATGGCCCATTCGTACGTCATGGCGTTCCCCTGCGAGTTAGAGGCTTTTCGCGCGTACGCGGGTGTTTTCGGCAGCAAGACTATCCTGCTCGTTGATACCTATGATGTGCCGGAAGGTATCCGCAACGCGATACGCGTCGCGGTCGAATTAGAGGCTGATGGAAAGAGGCTTTTGGGTATAAGGATAGATTCCGGAGATATCGTCAAACTGTCTTTCATGGCGCGCGAAACACTTGATA
>JBAYMQ010000116.1:0-4448 GCA_041663465.1 Candidatus Omnitrophota bacterium
AGGCGGTTATCCTTAAGATCAATCCTCAAAAGATAGTGATCACGGATCTGATCCGGGGCCGGATCGAGTTCGATGCCGCGGTCCTTAAAGATCAGGTGTTGATCAAGTCCGACGGCACGCCAACGTACAATTTCGCGTGCGTTATCGATGACGCGCTTATGAATATAACCCATGTTATCCGCGGTGACGATCATATTTCAAATACGCCTAAACAGATTATATTGTACGAGGCTCTCGGGATGCCCATCCCCGCATTCGCGCATCTGCCGCTTATCCTGGCGACAGCGGGGGGCAGATTGTCTAAACGTAAAGGCGCGACAGCTATATCCGAATTCCGTTCTATGGGATACCTGTCAAAGGCGCTGGCAAATTTTCTGCTGCTCCTGGGGTGGTCCCCGGGGGAAAATCGCGAGATCATCGAACAGGCGGAGGCGGTCAAACTGTTCGATATCAGGCATATCAATAAGACCGCGGCGGTTCTCGACCTTGATAAATTGAACTGGATCAATAATCAGTATCTCAAGGCGGAGGATCCTTTAAAGCTTGTGGAAGAAGTTATTCCGCTGCTGGCGGAGCGCGGGATTATCGATAAAGATAAGGTTGACCGGGCTTACGTCCGTTCGGTGGTTGGATTGCTGCAGGCGCGTTTGACGACGCTCAATGATTTTCCGGAGCGCGCGGACTTCTTTTTTATGAAAGAACCTGTTATGGATCCGAAGGCTAAGGAGAAGTTTCTTTCCAACGATCTGTCCCGGGAGTTCGGGTTGTTCTGCCGGCGGCTTGCCGAGCTGCAGCTGTTCGAGATCCCGGCCATTGAAGAAGCGTTCCGGCAGCTTGTGGCGGAATTGAATATCGAGGCCAAAGCGTTGATCCATCCGGTGCGCGTTGCGCTCACGGGAAAAACCATTGGCCCTGGGCTGTTTGAGGTGATATACTGTTTAGGTAAAGAGCGTACCATAGAGCGTCTTATGGCTCAAGTCAAAACAGGAGGATAGATGAGCAGGACCCTCGTGCTTGCGGCACTGTTGTTGTGTGCGGTTATGATGGCTGGGTGCCATACGGTTAACGGCGTCGTCGAGGATTATAAAGAAGCCCAGAAGGCGGATGTTTGGCTGCAGGATAATTTATGGTAATGCCGCCCGCGCGGCTGCAGCGTATCGCGTCATTGCGGCAGATAACGCTGGAAATGAGCATTCCCTCCCAGATTTTATAGAAACCTTTTTGTTAAAAGCATGACCCGTATTTTACCGGTCTTTACTGCGACCGGCAAAATACGGGTCATTGTATTTGGTGCGAGGAGAGGGAGTTGAACCCTCATAGTTTATGCAACCAACAGCCCCTCAAACTGTCGCGTCTGCCAATTCCGCCATCCTCGCAAGATCTGTTGTGTATAGCGCCGCGTTCCAAGTGTAGTATATTTTAGTACGTATCTTACGGGATGGCAAGAATTTTAATTACGGTAGAAATATAAATTTGCACTTTGGTCAAATATCATGCATACTTTTGTTGAGGATATCAACGCGAGATTAACATAGCTCGCATTAATACCTAGTGAAAAGGCAAACCAGCAGTAATGCTGGGGCGTCAAGCAGGCGTGTTCTATGCGCCTGCCTGATCCCAACCGCCAGAGAAATGGTTGTGTTGGGGCAAAGCATCCGATCCTGAGAAGGACAGCGGGGCTGCCAAAAGGTATCGCTGAATAAAACCTTAAAGCACGCTGCTTTAAGGTTTTATCTTTTTTGCCCCGTTTTGGTTTGCCTTTTATAAAGGTATATCGAACCGGGATTTTTTATTTATGAGGCGGGTATGACATCAGCGGCCGCAGGGATCAGGACTATAGCTTTAGTTTTGGCCACCTTGTGTGTAGGTACTAACCTTGGGGCCGAAGTCCGCATTACCCCTATATATACGCCCCGGATCCCGGCTATAGTTTCGCCCGGAGTCAATAGTGAAGCCGCGCCGCTTTTCCGCTATGCCACAGACGGCCTATGGCAATATCTGCGCAAAGGATTAAGCTATCTTGAGTCTCCCGATCCGCTTTCTGAACCCGAAGCCGTGCCTCCGGCATATGTTCATCCGGACGGCAGAGGTTTCGGGTGTTATGGATTTTCTCCTGAAGCGTACCAGGATGTCCAGCGTCTCTATCCCTATTTCCGAAGATATAGTTGGGCCAATATCCTGGGTTCGCCGCGGCTTTATGATCTGGCAAACCGGGCATTCTGTGATTGGTTGCTCAAGAATCTGCGGGACTATGTTTCGCTGAGTCAGGATCCATCTGAGGTTTTTGACGCCGTGCAAAAGGCGTGGAATTTGGGCCTCGGCGGATTCAAAAAAGGAAGAATAGTTGTTTTATCCCGCACCCGTCGCGCCGAAGAGTTTAAGGCCGGTATCTTGTTATAATCCCGTCATCCTGTAAAATCAGAAAGCCCAAGCTTTTACGCTTGAGCTTTTCCATGTCGATTAACATCGCCCGGCGTTTGTTATTGATGCTATTGAGCGAAGTTGCGGCGTATCCGGATAGCATGAGCGATCTCCAGTAATTCGAAGAGGTCGCATGGTTTAGTCAGATAGTAATCCGCGCCTATAACTCTGCCAATGACCCTGTCTGTTTCTGAAGCTCTTCCCGTGAGCATTACAACCGGGATATCCTGGGTTTTTTTGTCTTTCCGTATTTCTTTGCATACTTGTTCGCCCGTCAGTTTTGGGAGCCCCAGGTCAAGAATAACCATGTCCGGCAGATCCTGTTTTATTTGAAGCAATCCGTCCTCGCCGTCACAGGCTATGGCGGTTTGATATCCCTTTAACTCCAATACCGATTTAATGAGCCTGACAAGTTCCTGGTTGTCGTCTATTATCAATATTTTCATCGTCAGCCCCGGCTTCAATGTAATATAATAGCTTCCCAAAGCCTCCCATAGTAAAGTATACAGCGCGAATATTTTGTTTTCAACCGCTAAGACTATCCGGACGGATTCGCTACAGTTTTTTTCTCTATTTTGGCCCACATGTCCCGTAATGTTACAGTCCGGTTAAATACGGGTTTTCCCGCGGTTGAATCCACGGTGTCTACGGCAAAGTATCCCAAGCGTTCAAATTGGTATCTTTGTCCGGCGGTCGCGTTCTTCAGGCAGGGTTCCGTTTTGCAGGTCTGGAGGATTTGGAGGGATTTCGGGTTTAGGTTAACGGTAAAATCAGAACCTTCGGGCGCGTCATTGGGGTTCCGTGTCGTAAAAAGAGTGTCATATAGACGGACTTCAGCGTTTATGGCGTGAGAGCACGACACCCAGTGCATAGTGGCTTTAACCTTGCGGCCGTCGGGAGCGTCCCCGCCGCGCGTGGCCGGGTCATAAGTACAATGTATCTCGCTGATCTTTCCGTTTTCATCTTTGGAAAAACTCACGCAGGTGATGAAATATGCGTAACGCAGCCGTACTTCGCGGCCCGGCGCGAGCCGATAAAATTGCTTAGGCGGATCTTCACGGAAATCGTCCTCATCTATATACAATTCACGGGAAAAAGGTAATTTGCGCGTTCCCATGGACGCGTCTTCAGGATTGTTGACAGCTTCGACCTCTTCGGTTTGCCCGAGAGGGTAGTTATCGATAATCACTTTCAGGGGCCGCAATACAGCCATGACGCGCGGGACAGTTTTGTTTAATTCTTCCCTGATACAATTTTCAAGCACAACCATGTCTATGATGCTGTCGGCTTTTGCCACGCCAATCTGCTCGCAAAATTTTCGTATGGATCCGGGTGTGTAGCCGCGGCGTTTAAACCCGGCCAGAGTGGGCATGCGCGGGTCATCCCAGCCGTTGACAAGTTTCTTGTCCACCAACTCCAGCAGTTTTCTTTTGCTCAGCAGCGTGTGGCTGAGGTTCAGGCGCGCGAACTCTATCTGTTGGGGATGGTGGATGCTCAGCGCATCGAGGATCCAGTCATATAAGGGGCGGTGCACTTCGAATTCAAGCGTGCATATGGAGTGCGTGATCCCCTCGAGGGAGTCGCAGATGCAATGTGTAAAATCGTACATCGGATAGATACACCACGCATTGCCTGTGCGATGATGCGGTTCCTTCCTGATCCGGTAGAACACGGGATCCCTCAGAAGCAGGTTGGGGTGGCCCATATCGATTTTGCCGCGTAAAACCCTGGTGCCTTCCGCGAACTCCCCGGTTTTCATCCGGGCGAACAGGTCAAGATTTTCTTCCACGCTGCGATCGCGATAAGGGCTATCCGTGCCGGGTTCAGTTATCGTTCCACGGCATTTGCGCATTTCCTCAAGAGATTGATCGCAAACAAAAGCCTTATTCTGTTTTATAAGCTGGACGGCGTAATCGTATAATTTTGAGAAATAATCAGACGCGTAGTAGAGGCGGTCCTGCCAGTTGAACCCGAGCCAGCGGACATTTTCCATGATCGAATTGACATATTCCACTTCTTCGGTTTCC
>JBAYMQ010000117.1:0-4416 GCA_041663465.1 Candidatus Omnitrophota bacterium
ATGATCCGTGGTAAATCCCGCGACAATGACAAACCGGGCGTCTCCGAGCCATTCATCTAAACCGTTATCTTCTCCCTTATGACGGAAAGCGTATTCGGCATCTTTCCGGATAACCGCGTCCCCTGACACCGGCATATCGTTATATATTTTTATGCGCCACCCGGGATCCGGCGCGCCGGTTTCCGGGTTAACAAATTCCGGATCATTCTCATTAAGCCATTTCGGTTCTACATTGGCGAACTGTCCCGGGCGGTACACCGACTGAATAAAACATACGGGGATATTGTACGCCCTCGCTTCTTCAAGAACCTCAAGTATCCTTGCCGCGGCGCGCTGTATCGCTCTCGCTGTCCGATCTACCCCTGAAACAGTTACGCTGTTGTTAAATACGGCTGCCGGATGGCAGATATCGTTCTGGGCATCGACGATCAGGAACTTCGTCCTTCCGCCGTCTTTAACCGGCGACTTTTCATCCAGCCGCCGCGCCTGTTCCTCATGCCAGGCGCGCGCCCATGCGGTATATTCAGGCAGAACATCCCGGGTGACGCCTTCCGACACCAGAACATCCGCCACCACATCGGCGACGGTGCCGATGATCCCGGTATTCAGGCCGTACCCGTCAAAGAACAAATGCGGGAGCAATCTGCCTTCCGATCGCTCTTTTTCACTGACCATACCGGCCAGGGCAAATGCCGCTTTCAGATCGATCGCCTCAAGTATCCTGCGATCCAGAGGCTTTTCCCAATGGCTCACATCCGCCAACGCCCGGAATATACCGGCGAAACCATAAACATTATTCAAGGCCTGGAATTCAGCCATGCCGAAATTGCCTATTGCCACTACCTTGATATTGGACAAAACGCCCTGATCCTGCAAAACCCTTATGGCTCTGGCGTTAAAAGTGCCTATGGGATTTTCAAGGGTGAATACCGCGGAACCATTATTCATAGCTTTCAGGATCTCTTCCCTGCCGTGATACGCTCCGGGTTGAGCAAGAGTGATCAATACATCCGCGCCTTCCAAAGCTTTCTCCAGCGGTTGATCGATCTCATTGCCGAGAGGATCCAATTGTTCGATTAAATTGAGCTTGGCGGCTTCTACTGGCAACAGATCGTTTCTCCGGCGGGTAAGCCTTCCCCTGCTATCCAATACCGTTAAAGCTAACCCCGGAGATTCCGAACGCAATTTTAAGATGATCCTGGCGCACGCCATGCCGGCTGCGCCCGCTCCCATTAAAACTATTTTTGTCCTGTTGAGGTCTTTCCCCAGATACTTAACGGCATTCAAAAGGCCGGCGACAAAGCCCATGGCAGAACCATGCTGATCATCATGTATGGTGGGAATCCCCAGAGCGTTCAATTCATCTTCCACCCGGAAACAAATAGGCGCGGCGATATCTTCAAGCATGACCGCGATATTGCCGTATCGGCCTTTACGGACCTTTATCTCTTCGATTATATTCGCGCTGATCCGCGCCTGGATATGATCAAATTCCTCAACCAGACCCGGTCTTGCCGTTTCATCACGGGCATATTCACGGCGCAACCCGGAATATTCCCGCCAAAGTTCAAAGTTCTTATCAACAATCACGATTTCGTAATATACGCCCGAAAACCAGATCGAGACGGAACGTTTCGATTCCGCAATAGGCAGGAACGCCAGTTTCCCCACGTTCCCAAAACCCAGCACCGCTGATCCGTCGGAAACGATCAACACCTTGGACGCGGTTCTGGCGCTCTCAGATTCAATCTCGGTCTGCCCGCAATATTGAGCCGCCTCTTGGGGATTATCAATGATCTTCCTGGCGATGAGGCCCGATATCGGGGAATAAATCAAACTCAGATCCCTGAGGCTGGTGATAGGCGCAAAACCGTGCTTCGCGGCATACATCCTATATTTTTTATTTAGCTCTAACCTTTCATCATCCCCGCCGTCTTTCTTTAGAAACACTTCCGCGGGAAACTGATCCCTGGGCCTGAATTCCGGATGATCTCTGAAAAGCCTGTCCGCCAAAGTAATAAATGCGGCGTTCAGGCTGCAACCATACCCAGCCGCCTGAGCGGCCCGGCATAATTCATATAGGCCTATCCACTGCGGCTTCTGTTCTTGTTTTTTCTGACTTAACAAGATCTGAGCGATAACCGTCAGGTTTTCTAATGTCAACGGAGAGGCATTGTGGCCGAGCGCGGAAGACATAACCGCATTCAATTTCTCAGCTTCATCTTTACTGTGCGATACCCCGGCATTTTTGCTTGAGCGCGCGCCTACGGCCCGCTTGCGTTCGGCGTTTTCTGAGATCAATCTGTTGATATCTGAAATAAAATCCGGGTACTTGCCGCTTTGTATTATGGAATATACCCTCGATTGAAAAGTCGAATACTTAACCTTAAAGCCGTTGCGCGCCGCAACAAGCCGGGCCGCTTCAATGCTGCCTTTGCCCGTTATAAAGAACTCCATAACCTTTTTATCCGTCAACCGCCCTTTTTCGAGCGCAAGGCTTAATGACGGCGTACGATGGATCCTCTTGTTTAATGTTCCGGGCTTCTGGCCGACCTCCGCGGCTATATCTGAAATATTGTTCCCTTTTAATAAGGCCCGCTCGACTTTTACTGAATCCATATCGCTCTTCTTCGGTTTGATCACTTTGATCAAACCCTTATCCGCGCATCCGGATAAAAAGCCATCCAAATAATTCGTGACGCTTCTGAGCGAATAATCGAGCTCCCGGTTTTCGCCCTTGAATTTCTTCTCAAGCAGGC
Organism: Candidatus Omnitrophota bacterium; assembly: GCA_041663465.1. GTDB lineage: Bacteria > Omnitrophota > Gorgyraeia > Gygaellales > Profunditerraquicolaceae > JAGOOP01. The sequence goes on from JBAYMQ010000117.1 coordinate 2,760, forward strand.
TGTAAAAACCGGACTTGCTCACCCTTTTATCTTCATCGCGCAGATCCCGCAAAAGTTCCAGAATATCATCCTCGGCGGGTTTGCCTTCATTTTGTTTCTCTTTCAGGCGCTCCCCGATGGCCGCGAAAATTACAGGATAGACATTCTTGTATACCCGGCTTTTCCGGGTTCTTATCAATGAATCCGCAATGCCGAGCTGCGCCGCGGCGTCGCGGATACTCCCGGTTTCAAATATAGCCTGAATTATATTCTTATCCTCTAAGCCGCACTTTTCCCATTCAACCTGGAAACCCGGCATCCCAAAATATTTTTCAAGCTGTCCGCCGTCGCGAAGACGCAACGCTTTCATACGCTCTTCGACCCGCGCGAATAGTTCCTCTACTGTGCCGTCATTACTGATAACCCTCGTCCGCCGGTCCCTGGCTAATTGCGACAGCGCCGGCATTTGCAGCCGCTCGATGTCCCGGATCCGGGATTCAGTCAAACCCCGCCCGCGCCTCAATCTTTCGTGCCTGATACCGGCCTTTGTCTCAACCAGCCATATCTCATCACAACGCGCGTACAATTCTCTCATTTCAGATAGCACTGCCGCTTCAATGACGATCAATTTATGATCTTCCGACAAGGCTTTCTCTATCGCGGCGACTGCCCTTTGGTTCATCCCGCGATACATAATGGCGTTCAGCCTTAGCCTGTTCGCCTCGCTTGAAAAAACCATCCGTCCCAATTTCCTGCGATCTATGCTGCCGGAAGAGCCAAGAATATCATCTCCAAAAAAACTGACGATCGACCGCTTTATATCCTCTTCTTCCCTGACCTGGTGCCCTATCTCATCCATGTTAATAAGCGCGACTTTTTCCATGCCTATAATCTTAATCGCCGCGGCGACCGTTGTTTTCGCGGAGCCGATCAACCCTGCGACCCCTATGATCATAGCCGTGCGAGGCAGCCGGCCCCCGGGTTCTCCCGGCTTTTTACTGTTTATGAACTTTTCGCGAAGGGCAAGCGGAAGGTCTGAAATATCGGGGAGTCGGGAGGAGGTCTGGAGGGAACAACGGGAAGAGATCATATCAGCCGGCCCGGCCCTGATCGCGCCGCCATCCGCGTACTTCTCTATGAACTTTTTGACTTTTGGATATTGCCGCGTGTACTCTGAGACGCGAAGGGTGTTGATCACGTCCCTGCGGTTGTTATTTAATTGCTCGAAAGTAGCCCCGATCTTTTTTAAACCCTCATCCTTCAGTATCAGATAATCTATCCATTTCCCGGTCAGGTTTATGACCGCGACCGCGGCTTGCGCGTAAATTTTCAGCTCTTTTTCTGTCAGCTTTTCAGCTTTTTTCCCGTCTGGCCCGGACAGGATGATCCGGGAGCGGTCTCTCTGCCCGGCAGGCGTCCAAGAAACACCCGATCTTTCCTTCCCGATCGCGCTTTGCGCCGCGAGTCTGGAAAAAGCTGCCAGGTGCGGGATCAACAACAGATTCCGGATCTCCCTGGGCTTGCGAGCCGCGAAAACGCGATTCAAGCTGTCAAAAGCCGCGTTTTCATCTTTATGCGCCAATAACGTTCTTTTGATTATAAATTCCACCCGGTCATTCAAATCCTCCACGCTTCTCAATTCAGACCTGTCTTCTTCACTCCAATCGGCCCTTCTTTG
>JBAYMQ010000118.1:0-4416 GCA_041663465.1 Candidatus Omnitrophota bacterium
ATATTCACGCCGACCTCAAGACCGTGCTGCCCCGGGATAATATTCATATCTTTCAATATCGCGCGCCAGGCGATCATAACGGCGCCGGCCTGCGTGCCTTTGAGCTCGGTTATCTGCAAACCGAAGTTCTTGCGTGCTGAAACCGGCAGGTTTTCCCACACTTCTTTGAAAGCCGTTAACTCCATGCGGTTGATCTCCCACATATCGCCTATGGCGCGGGCAGCGCCTAAAAGGCCGTAATCGGGATTAGGGTTGACCTGTTCCACCAGGAAACCGCCGCGCATATTGTTGAAAGCCGCGCAGTTCATGCTCGTCAACGCATGTACGACGAACGCGCCCGGATTAGCCGCGATTGCCTCCTTCATGGATCTCTTGAAGGAATCGATGATAAAGATCTCCGGGGATGCTTTTCCCATGAGACCGGTTATGCCTGTTTCAAGATCACGGAAATATTCCTTCCGCAGGCTGTCATTCCAGCCATCCGGCAAAACAACTTTGCCGTCTTTGGCGGTCTGCGCCAGAACTTCTTTTATAAAAGCCCTGATGACCGGCTCGGGGATCTGGCTGACTTTTTTCTCGAGATCTCCAAGCAGCCATTTCTGTTTGCGCGCATCGCTTTCTTTCGCGACTTTATCAACTTCTTCAACAAGCTTGCCGACATATTCGTCGAATATTTTCTCAAGATCGGACAGTTTGCCGTTTTTATAAGCCAGCACAACCTTAGGGTGGTACACCAGCTTAGCGTAAACGTTATTCGCGTCTTCTCGCACGCCGGCCTTCACATCCACGATCGGTTTCACCGCGGGTATCGGGAGCTCTCTGGGCGTAAACGCTATCTTCTCCACCTTGAGATTACCCTCATACATCTTCTTTGCGCCGTAATCCACGGTCACATATTTCCCTTCGAGCTGACCGCGCATCGCGCCGATACCTTTTACAACCGCCTTTATTCTCGTAGGGTTAATACCCTTATCTTTGCGGAATACATCCCAGCCTTCAAGATTAACATCGCCGTCAACGATGATAGCGTTGGCATACTGCATATCGGCCCAGTCGATCCCGCGGCGCTTCAAGCCGTTTGCGCTGTTATCCCAGGCTTTCTGCCACATAACCTTCACAGCTTTCTGGACATCGCCGGTAACACCTTTCTTTTCCATCGACCTGGAGAACTCATCATCTTCCATACCCAGATTCATCCAGGCATACAGGTCGTTGCCAATGCTCTTCAAAACGCTCTCTTTTACCAGTTTATCAAAAACAGATTCCCCTATACCCTCGATCAGCTCAGTTTTAGACTGCGCCGAAAAATTGCGGGACAGGACAATGATCTTTTCAAATGTCCGCATGGTCGAACGGGCATCTTTAAGGCTCTGCCGTTTGATCTGTTCCTTTTTCGACTTTAATTCCTCGGTCGACAAACCTTTCAAAACAACGGGGATCAAATCATCCGCGCTGTCAACAAAAACGATTTCTCCTTTGATGACGCCGTTTTTCATGCGGACATCGCCGCCCGCCAGATCAAACAGGACTTTTTTATCCTCGGCGGATACCGCGAGCTGTTTTGTGGCCGCCATCGCGTCGACACGCGTCATGGACGCGAGCAACCGGACCTTCATCATGCTGACGCCGAACGAATCAAGCAGCGTCATGACCTTACCGGCTATATCGTACGCGCCGCTGTTAACTAAAGCGGTCATGACCTCGCCGCACAGGCTGGTGACCACCTTAAAACGATTTGCCGAAGCGACCACAGTTTCCATAAGCTGCAGCATGACATCAGCGCCTTCATAGACCAACGGCAGGCGTTGCGTCGCGTCGTTGTAATAAAATCCGGCTGCTTTCATTTCAGAAATAGCCGCGACTGCCGAAGGATCCTCTATTTTAAGCTGCATACGGGGGTCTTCGCGGTCGCCCTTAGCGGCCAAATGCGAATAATCGTTGGTGCCGAACGAAAAAAATGTCTTCTGAACACCGAACTTCTTGTATTTATCTTTCATGGAGCTTAGTTTCTGCGCAAGTTCACCGGCAACCAAAGCGGCGCTGGGAACTTCGATCATGATACCGATCTGCTTGGGCAGCTTGCCTTTTTGCGCAGCCTTACGCTCTATGACCTGATCCAGGATATCGAGTTCGCGCTCGGTCCTGACAAACACATAGAACCAGGCCTGGTTATGGGTATTCTCGTGCGCTTCGATCACCGAATCAAAGAGAAAATCCAGGACCATTTGATTCCCGCCGAAGTCCCCGTCAAACGCTTCGATCTCCAGGGCCGAACCGCGTAAACCTACCAGGGGATTCACGCCCTTCCAGGAAAACACTTCCGAACCCGGCATACCGACGATCTTATCCTGGGCGAAATCATACGCCCTGTTCTTAGCCGTCTGATCGGGCGCGATGGTGAAACCCATCAGGTTATAGAAATAGAAGAACTCTTTACTGATATATTCTTTGAAATCCGGGTATCCTTTTTCCTGCAATTTCTTAGTGATCTCCTCCAGGATCCACGGATGGTTCCTGAGATCGGTCACAATATTATAATTGTAATTATACCTGCGCTGGAATACACCGTAGGCATACTCGAAGAAATCTTTCCCGTCGCCCGAAAGGCTGTCCGCGAACGAGATAACTTTCTTCATGTCCGAAGAAAGATCTTCGATATCTGCGGCGCTGAGTTCCCCGGAAACAAGGCCGCTCCTCAGGTCATACGCGTTTAAAAGACGGACCCCGTCAGCCATTACCGGCTTTCTGCCGAATGTTTGCACAAACAGATCCATCGCCTCTGGATGATCATTCAGATATTCTAAAATATCCTTGCTTAACTTCTCATAGAATTCCCTGGATCCCTGCAACTTGGCATTCTCCAGATCTGACGCATATATCCTGGCAGGTTCCTTCATTTTTCCGGCGGCTATCTGCTGTAAAAGATAATGGCCGTAACCGGCGAATACGTTAACGCCGATCTCTTCACCCTTGAATTCCGCGCGGGTCAAAGAGTTGCCGTCAGCGTCTACGGCAAGCATGATCGGGGAATTCAACTGCGCGGCGCTGGCCGCGGCGATGATCTGCCCGATCTTCGGGAACGGCATATTGTCCGGATCCCCGGGAATACCGTAACCCTTCACGTCGAATTCGGAGAATGTGACCGGAAGGCGCTTCGCCGGATCGGGATCCAACTGATATATATTGCCGTTATTGGCGTCAACCGTCAAGCCGTCGCCGCTCTTAAGTAACTGACCGTTGAGCGTAGCCTTGCCGACACCGGTAACCGCGGGGATCCCCTGTTCACGGCAGAAAATAGCCGCGTGACAGGTATCACCGCCGCGCTGCGTTACCACGGAATCCACCAGACGCATGATCGGATCATGGTCCGGATCAGCCGCCGGCAGATAAAGCGCGATCGGGAGCTTTTTGAATCCCCCGACGCCGTATTCGGCGAGATTAAACCCGATTGCGGAGATCTGCGCCTTCTCTTCATCGGTAAATTCACCCGCTTTCAAACGGCGGATCTCATCCGCGTGCCACGCGACATCTTTATTGGTATTATATACAAGGGTATAGGCATGGGTCGCGTTCTCCCCCTTGGTGCCGCTGGCGATCGGTTTAGGGCTGACTTCGTCAAGATACTTCTCGTCAACCTCTGTGCGGGCGCGCACCACTTCGATGCCCAGATACTCCGCCGTATACGGACGGGCCTGGACGTTATATAACCTCAGCGTGGCGGGTTTTACAGCTTTATTGTCTTTAACCGCGACGAGTTCGCCTTTTTCGTTCATGCCCATCCTGTTGCCCTGATCGTCAATCGTGTACATCTTAAGCTGCTTATCGGCCGGAGCGGTGGCGTCGATCTCTATCGCGAACTCGATATCGCGCGCGTCCTTATAGTATCCCGCTATAGCCCATCCCATGCGCCCTAATGCCTGCGCCTGCTCATCGGGAAGGGTAAATGAATTCCTATGGGTATCGGTTGTTTCATAAAGGCTGGTGTAACTCTCGTCTATAATGGAGCGCATGCAATAGCTGAGGTTGCGCAGATCCAGCACCGTAATGCCCAGCATTCCCAGGACCTCTTCGCGCCCTGTCAGATCTTTGTATTCCTTGTTCTCCCAGACCTCTTTGACCATGTGGACAAAGGTATCGGCTCTTTTCACGTCGCCGAGCATCTCGCCGAGTTTACGCATACCGCGTTCTGTCGCGGTTTGAGCTTCCTGAACCTTATTAAATACCGCTTTCACGGTAACCGCCAGATCGGTTTCCTGAATACCGGGATACCCTTTTTGAGTCACGACCTGGAAATTGTTCTTGATATACTCTATGATCGCGGCTTCCGACTCTTTGTCCTTGACCATAGTCGCTATCTCCTGAGCGATTCTCTGGACCCGCGCTTTTTTCTCTTTATCGGACTCTTCTTTTACCTTG
>JBAYMQ010000119.1:0-4411 GCA_041663465.1 Candidatus Omnitrophota bacterium
ATGCGTTGTTCATTGCCCTGATTTGTCGCAACGGTAAATTCGAATACCCTGCCGTCTTTGTCCAGCCATCCGTCATGATTTGAATCAGTCCACCCCGCCTCCCGCAAAAGCGCCTTTGCCTTCTGAGGATCATAGGGATACGCGGCGACAGCGTCATTATATGCCCAGGACTCCGACACGAACGGGCCGGTCGACACCTTGCCTAAACCTAAAAGAACGATATTGATGATCTCGATCTTATCCACCGCGTAGTTCAATGCCTGCCGCACGCGGCGGTCGGCAAACCGCGGGTCGGCTAGATTATATCCCATATATACATACGAGAAACTGGGCAATTTATATTTGCGGTAGTTTTTTTTGAAGAAAGGCGAATCGGTCTGGCGCGTGTATTGCAGCGGCGTCAGACTCGCGGAATCTACACCCTGCGTTTGAAGCTCAAGGAAGATCGTCGATTCATCAGGAATGACCCGCGTAATAGACCGGTCGATATACGGGCGCTTCTCGAAATAGTCGTGATTCGAAACAAGCTCGATCTTTTCCTGACTTTTCCAGGATTTAAGCCGGTAGGATCCAAGCCCGACGGGGTTCATGCGGAATACCGTCGTATTCAGATCCTCTTTCTCCAGCACATGTTTTGGCAGTATCGACATGCCCCAACTGGATAAAGCAGGCGCGAACGGCTCTTTGTAGGTTACCCTGACCGTGTGATCGTCGAGAACTTCCAAAGACCGCACGCGCTCGAAATCGCCGCTATAGGGAGTGCGCACATAAGGATCTATCAATTTTTTATAGGTGAATTCGACATCGGCGGCGGTGAACGGCGCGCCGTCATGCCAGCGCGCATCCGTTCTGAGATGAAAAACGATAACCGTTCCGTTTTCCAGGATATCCCAGCTTTGCGCCAGGTCTCCCGCGACATTGAGATCTTTATCGAACTTGACAAGCCCGTTATAAAGCAGGTTGCAGATAGAGCTTGAAGCGGTATCGGAAGCAAGAATAGGTATGAGCGTTCTCGCGTCGGCGATAGAAGCGTCCACGATCGCGTCGCCGTATTCCTGCGCTTGCGCCGGCATAACAACTAAAAACAAAAAGACTACCAGCAACGCTGGTAGCCTTTTAATTCGTTCAGTATTTGCAATTAAACGTGGTTTCAAACCCACCTTTATCTCTTACTTAAGCTCTCCCTGACGGGGCTCCGGAGCGCTGCGCGTCTTAAGCGTCGACTGTTCCGGCGCCTGAGCAGCAGGCTGCGTCGCAACCGGCTGTTGAGTGACGGCGGGCTGCGATGCCGCAACAGGAGCCGATTGCTGCGACAAAGGCGCTGTTGAGGTTTTCTGGGTGCCGACCGGCTCGGACCTGTACCCTTGAAGCAAAGACTTGCTTTTATGCACCGACATCGCCGCGAGGGAAAGACAGGTAATAAAAAACACGACAGCGCTGACCGTTGTGGCCTTAGTCAGAAAAACGCTCGTTTTCGTTCCGAACATAGACTCCAGGCCTGAAAGATTCTCTACAAATCCGCCGCCCCGGCCGCGTTGAACCAGCACGATCGTGACCAAAAGAATACACGCTATAACATGGATCGTAATAACAAAACTCATCATTTTTTCACCTTTACTTCTTTACCTTAGCCGCAGAAATTACGATCTGGGCAAAGGAATCAACCTTCAGGCTCGCTCCCCCCACAAGGGCTCCGTCCACATCGGGTTGACGCATTAATTCCTCTATATTCTCCGGCTTCACCGAGCCGCCGTATTGAATCCTGATACTCGCCGCCGCATCCTTGCCGTACAATTTGGCAAGAATACCGCGGATATACTTATGCGCTTCCTGCGCCTGCGCGGGAGTCGCCGTCTTCCCGGTTCCTATAGCCCAAACCGGCTCATAGGCTATCACCATCTTCCCGGCTTCCTCGGCGCTGAAACCCTTCAAACCGTTGATCACGTGATCATCCAGGACCTTGAAAGTATTGCCGGCCTCGCGTTCCGCCAGCATCTCGCCCACACAAAGGATCGGCGTGAGGCCATGCGCCAGGACAGCCTTTATTTTTTTATTGACGGTATCATTGGTTTCCGAAAAGAACTGTCTGCGTTCGGAATGGCCGATGATAATAAACGCGCAGCCCGCATCCTTGAGCATTTTCACCGACACTTCTCCGGTGAACGCGCCTTCATCCTGCCAATAAGCATCCTGCGCGCCGAGGAAAATATTCGAGTTTGCGACCACTTCTCCAACCTCGCTCAATGCCGTATAAACCGGGCATATGACAATATCAACATCGTCGGCGCTGATCTTGAACAGATCCCTTTTCAGGCCATTCGCCAGCTCAATACCTTCAGTGATGGTTTTATAAAGTTTCCAGTTACCCGCAATGATCGTCTTTCGCATTACATCTCCTATTTATCGGACAATGCCGCAATACCTGGCAGCGTCTTTCCCTCAAGGAATTCCAGTGAAGCCCCGCCGCCGGTTGAGATATGCGTCATTTTATCCTGTAACTTGAATTTGGCGACCGCCGCGGCCGTATCCCCGCCGCCAATGATCGTCACCGCTTTAAGGGTGCCCAGGAACCTGCCTACCGCTTCAGTGCCCTTACTGAACGCGTCCATCTCAAATATACCCAGCGGCCCGTTCCATACAACGGTTTTAGCCGACGCAAGTTTTTTATTGAATAACTCTACCGTCCGAGGGCCGACATCGACAGCGATCATGCCGTCGGGAATATCCTGTCCCACGATCTGCGTAGCCGCCTGGGGATCGACCGTTTTGACAACAACATGATCTACAGGAAGCACGATCTCTTTCTTCAACGCCTTTGCTTTATCCAAAAGGCTTTTCGCAAGATCTATCTTATCCTTTTCAAGCTTAGAATTGCCGATTGATCTTCCTTCGGCCTTCAGGAACGTATATGCCATGCCCCCGCCTATAATGATGGCCGCGCATTTCGGCAAAAGATTTTCTATAACGCCGATCTTATCCGATACCTTAGCCCCTCCCAGAATGACCATGAAAGGTTCAGCGGGATTACTCACCGTATCGCCAAGATACTTGATCTCTTTTTCCAGAAGAAGCCCGGCGCCGGATTTCAGGAATTTATTAATACCCGCCGTAGAAGCATGAGCGCGGTGCGCGGTTCCGAACGCGTCGTTGACGAATACGTCCCCTAAGGAGGCAAGTTGCTTGGCAAACTCCGGATCATTGCCCTCTTCTTCCGCGTGGTAACGCAAATTCTCAAGTAAAATAATTTTCTCTGAAGCCGCGGCAACCCCGGCTTTTACCGTCACGCCAACGCAATCATCGAAAAATTTCACTTTTTCCCCTGTCAGCTTTTCCAGCCTGGCAACCACAGGTTTCAAGCTGTATTTATCCACCCGCTTGCCGTCAGGGCGGCCCAAATGAGACATTAAAACAAGCTTCTTCGCGCCCTGACCAAGTATGAATTTAATGGTCGGCACGGTCTCGCGGATCCTTGTATCATCCGTGATCGCCAATGTATTATCAAGCGGGACATTAAAATCAGCCCGCATAAGCACGGTTTTACCTTTCAAATCCAGGTCTTTAACGGTCATTTTAGCCATAGTTTATCTCCTTCTATTAGAAGTAATAATATACCTTACATTGCTCTATTTGTCAAGAATCTCATTCGGGGGACACAGTACTTAATTCAATCGAAGATTACCCCATGCGGGGGTGTGTCACAAAGCGAGTTTGAAAAGCCGGCTTGGTTTTTCCAAGCCGGCTTTTCATGTCCGAGCGACTGACATACCCCGCATGGGGTAGTTATCAGTTGGAATTAAGTAATGTGTCCCCGGAATTACAGGTTGGCGAGGTTGGCGAAATCTTGCAGGGATAGGGTTTCAGCTCTGGTTTTTGGATTAACCTTGTATTTCTCACAGAACAATTCAAACGTCTCTGCGGATATAATGTCTTTTACGCTGTTCTTGAGGGTTTTTCTGCGCTGCTGGAACGAAGTCCGTATTATACTGAACAATCGCTGTTCATTCTCCGCGCGGACCGCGGGGGTCGCGCGCATTTTCAAGCTTAAAAAACAGGAATCCACGTTCGGCACCGGATAAAAACAAGCCCGCTTGATAATAAACTCTATCTTCGGCTGTGTATAATATTGGACAAAACAACTGAAAGACCCATAATCGTCCGAACCGGGCGGAGCGACGATACGTTTGCCGAACTCTTTCTGGACGGTAAGGTAAATATCCGAGATCCGGTCTTTGAATTTGAACAAATGCTCGATAATAGGCGATGTTATATAATAAGGAATATTCCCGAAAACTTTTATCTTACGGCCGCGGAACGCAGCCGCCTCCGATAGGTCAAACTTCAGGATATCGGCGTTAATGATGGACACATCCGGAGCGTCTTTAAATTGGGCCGTCAACGTATCGCTTAACTC
>JBAYMQ010000120.1:0-4328 GCA_041663465.1 Candidatus Omnitrophota bacterium
TCAAGAATCTTTCAAAATTGTATATATCGGACACGAATAACCCGATGATACGCAAATGCATAGATCAGTTGTACGAGGGCGCGTTATTTGTCGACGGCGATCTTCCGGCGTCGAGCGATTTTATTAAACGCATGACCGACATAATGGTTCACGCCACGTCATGAGACCGCTAAAGGTGTGCTTGATCCGTAAAAGGAGGGGGTATGGGTACGGGGCTGACAGAGGTTAACGAAAAGGTCCAGAGGGAAAGTGTTTTTGTCAATGCGTTGACCGCGGAAATGCGCAAGGTCATTGTGGGGCAGGATTACCTTATCAACAGGCTTATGGTCGGATTGCTGGCGAACGGTCATATTCTTGTGGAAGGCGTTCCCGGTTTAGCCAAAACGCTTTCTATAAGCACGTTATCCCGCGCGATAAATACGAAGTTCCAGCGCATACAGTTCACGCCGGATCTTCTGCCGGCGGATCTGATCGGCACGCTCGTGTATAATCCCAAAGAAGGAAGCTTTACGACCAAGAAAGGCCCTATTTTTTCCAACATTATCCTGGCTGACGAGATCAACCGCGCGCCGGCAAAAGTGCAGAGCGCGCTGCTGGAAGCGATGCAGGAACGGCAGGTTACGATAGGTGAAAATACGTATAAACTGGAGGATCCGTTCCTGGTCATGGCGACGCAGAATCCGATCGAGCAGGAAGGGACGTATCCGCTTCCGGAGGCGCAGGTCGACAGGTTCATGCTCAAGATCAATATCACGTATCCGTCACGGCCGGAGGAACAGGCGATCGTGCGCCGTATGGGTTTTACGGATAAGAGGATCGATATCTCTAAAGTCGTGGAGCCCAAAGACATTATCCGCGCCCGCGGAGTGGTCGATGAGATATATATGGATGAGAAGATCGAGAAATATATCCTCGATATTGTTTTCGCCACGCGCGATCCCAAAGCGTGCAAGCTTGATGATCTCGCCAGCCTGATCCAATACGGCGCTTCTCCCCGCGCCACCATATATATGACGCTCGCCGCCAAAGCGTACGCGTTCACCCAGGGCCGGGGGTATGTCACTCCGCAGGATATTAAATCTATCGGCCCCGATGTTTTGCGCCACCGCGTTATTATTTCTTATGAGGCGGAAGCGGAAGAGTTGAATTCGGATGATATCATAAAGAAAATTTTCAGCGAAATCGAAGTGCCTTAAAAATCAAGCGCTCGCTTATATGATACCCCGAGATATCCTTAAAGATATTCGCAGGATACAGATCACCACCTCCCGGATGGTGACCGATGTTTTTGCCGGACAGTACCAGAGCGTCTTCAAGGGAAAGGGAATGGAGTTCGACGAGGTGCGCGAATACATTCCCGGAGACGAGATCCGTTCTATCGACTGGAACGTCACGGCCCGCACCGGCCATCCCTATGTAAAGAAATTCACCGAGGAACGCGAATTGACCGTCATGTTGCTGCTGGATATGTCGGCGTCCTCTTTTTTCGGCACCAGGGGGCAGATGAAGGCGCAGTTGGCGGCTAAGATCTGCTCGGTGCTCGCGCTTTCCGCTATAAAAAATAACGATAAAGTCGGATTTATCTCTTTTACGGATAAGATAGAGAAATTCATCCCTCCGCGCAAAGGACTCCGGCATGTCCTCCGCATTATACGCGAAGCCTTGTATTTTAAACCCGCGTCAACAGGCACGGACGTAGTTCTCGCTTTGGAATATCTCAATCGCGTTACTACCAGGAAGACCGTGGCGTTCATAATGTCTGATTTCTTCGCGCCTGATTTCAAGAAAATGCTTGCCGTGGCCAATAAACGCCATGATATTGTCGCGGTTACCGTAACCGATCCCGCGGAACTCGAGTTCGCGGACGCGGGTCTTGTTAAGTTGTTCGATCCTGAAACAAAACGGGAGTTTATCGTAGATAGCTCGGATAAAAATATCCGCTCTCAGTACCGCGTTAACGCGCAGAACAGGAATAAACAGCGGACCGCCATATTCCGGTCGGTAAACGTAGATTGTATCGATGTGTTCACCGATGTGCCGTATTCCAAGAGCCTTATCCGTTTCTTCAAGGCGCGAGAAAGGAGAATGCGGTGAGGCGTTCCCGGAATATCATACTGTGCGCTTGTGCCATAATTGGCATAAGCGGCGTTTGTCTCGCGCAGTCTTTTCCGATCCGGATAAAGGCCGGAGTGGATAAAAAGGAAGTTACGATCGGCGAAAAAATCAGGTATACCGTAAGCGTGCGGGCGGATAAGAATGTCGATATTGAGTTCCCGGACATGAAAAACGCGTTCACGGGCCTGGCCGTTATAGATTCCGGAGAGAAGGCGGGCGGTTTTTTCAGCCCGGGAACGCGGACACTTTGGGTTGTTTTGCAGACCTTTACCCCGGGTAAATACCCTATCCTTAAGCAGGCGATAAATTATAGGGGGAAGGCGGATAAGGAATGGAACACCGCGTTCACGGATGAATGCTCCGTTAATGTCGTCAGCCTTCTTGACAAGGCCGGTCCCGCCGCGGCCCTCTCCGATATCAAGGGTCCTGTTGATATCAGGACAGCTGCGCCCGTTATTGTTCTTCTGACCGTAATTATAGTTATTCTGGTTATTGTATTTTGGGAAAAGATCTTCCCCGGGAAAAAGAAGGCCGAGATATTGATCCAGCCCTGGAAAGCGCACGAGACCGCGTACGGCCTGCTGGAAGACCTTCGCAAGAAAGGGCTGTTGGAAAAGGGCATGAGCAAACAGTATTACAGCGAGCTATCCGGGATCCTGCGCCATTATCTTGAGAACCGGTTCAGCCTTAAGGCCCCGGAAATGACAACCGAGGAATTCATAACATACATGAGGGAATATGGCGGGCTTGGCAGGGAACAAAAAGACCTGTTGAAAGAGTTCCTGACTAATTGCGACCTTGTTAAATTCGCCAGGTATATACCGCCCGATAGCGATGGGGGCGCCGCGTTCGATATGGTTAAAATGTTCGTGGACCGGACAAAAACGGCAGAGGCCTCATGATCTTTCAATCGCCTGCATTTTTATTACTTATTCCCGCCGCGCTGGCCGCGGTTTATCTTTCGCGGCGTTTAACGCGGAGTCCGGGATTCAGGTTTTCGCACGTCGCGGCTTTGCAGGGGCTGAAGCCTTCGTGGAAAGTGCTGGCCAGCGGTCAACTTGTGTATCTGCGGCTCGCCGCGGGTATTTTGATCATCCTGGCTTTGGCGAGGCCCGTATCGCCGGTCGCGGACGCGTATGTCGAAGCCGAAGGGATAGATATAGTTCTCGCTATAGATTCCTCGACAAGCATGCTGGCTGAGGATTTTATTTTTGCCGGCAGGCGAATGTCCCGGATCGATGTGGTGAAAGATGTTGTGCGGGAATTCGTCAAGGCGCGGGCGCATGATCGCATAGCGATCGTTACGTTCGCCGCGCGGCCGTATACTATTTGTCCGCTCACGCTGGATCATGGCTGGCTTCTTGATAACCTGGAAAGGATAAGGTCCGGGATGGTGGAAGACGGGACCGCGATAGGTTCAGGGCTCGCGTCGTCATTGAATCGTTTGAAGAACAGCAAGGCGAAAAGCAAGGTTGTCGTCCTTTTGACGGACGGCCGTAATAATACCGGCAAGATCTCGCCCATGACCGCGGCGGAGGCCGCTAAAGCGCTCTCGATCAGGATCTATGCCATCGGAGCCGGTTCCAGGGGGCCGGTGCCGTATCCGGCAAGGGATATGTGGGGCAATAAAGTATACCAGCAGGTTGATATCGACCTTGACGAAGATTCCTTGACGAAGATCTCCGATATAACCGGCGCGAAATATTTTCGCGCTACAGATACTGAAAGCCTGCGCAGGATATATGCTGAAATCAATAATATGGAAAAGACAAGGATAGAGGATAAAGGGTATCAGGAATATAACGAGTTGTTCCCTCTGTTCCTGGTTCCCGGGTTGATTTTTTTATTGATTGAGATCGTTTTGTCCAACACCGTGCTTCGTAAACTACCATAACGCGTATGCGGTTTGCCAGTCAATATGCAATATATTTGCTCCCGGTCGCGGCCGGTGTGATCGCGTTTTTCGCGTGGTCTGCCCGGGCGCGTATCCGCGCGCGGCAAAGGTTTGCCCAAAAAGAGCTGCTTAAAGAGCTTCTCGCGCAGGTCGATCCGGGTGCGGAGCGGTTTAAAACGGCGCTTTTGCTGGGAGCCGCGCTGTGCTGCCTTTTCGCGCTGGCGCGGCCTCAATGGGGTTTTCAATGGCAGGAGGTCAGGCGTAAGGGCCTGGATATCCTTGTCGCGATAGATACGTCAAAAAGCATGCTGGCCGCAGA
>JBAYMQ010000121.1:0-4286 GCA_041663465.1 Candidatus Omnitrophota bacterium
ATCATATGTCTTTTCGGGGATCTCGGGTCGGGCAAGACCGTTTTAACCAAGGGTATCGCGCAGGGCCTGGGAATAGACAAGAAAGATGTGCTCAGCCCGACCTTTGTCCTGCTGCGCCAATATGAGGGCCGCGTGCCGGTATTTCATTTTGACCTGTACCGCCTTGGGGATGCCGGCGAGATATTCGATCTCGGGTATGAGGAATATTTGTACGATAATGGGGTGGCTATTATAGAATGGGCCGATCGGCTGGGTAAGTTGACTCCCGACGCGTATTTGAAGATCAAGTTGGACGTAGTCGGGGAAGATCAACGCAAGATCACCGTAACCGCTTCGGGCAACCGGTATAAAGGAGTGCTTCGCAATATCAATGAAGATACTCGCGCTTGATACATCGAGCCGTTTTTTGTGCCTTGGTTTGATCAACGGTAAAAATATTTATGAATACCGCATAGACGCGGGCGTCGCTTTATCCCGGGTATTGGCGCCCACCATTGAACAGGTGCTCGCGGCGGCAGCCATCGGCGTCGCCGATATTGAATATTACGCGGTTGGATTAGGCCCGGGATCTTTTACAGCTTTGCGCATAGGCCATGCGGCGGTAAAGGCGCTGGCCTGGGCTAATCGCAAACCCGTGATCGGGATCCCTACCCTTGAGATCCTGGCCGCGCATCCGTTGATCCCCGACGGCCTCGTCGTGCCTGTAGTGGACGCGAAACGCGCTTTAGTGTATTGCGGCTGGTATGAAAAGACGGCCGGCGGCATACGTAAGGTATCCCCCGACCAACTGCTTCCGCTCGACGGTTTCATTTCCCGTCTAAAAAAAATAAAGTCCGCGCGTAAAGAGAAACGTATTATAATGATGGGAGACGGCTTAACGCTTTACGCGGATAGAATAAAAGCCGGGTTCCCGGGGATAACGTTCATGGAAAAAGATTTCTGGTATCCTCAGCCGCAAACGCTGATTTCATTGTCGCTTCGCCAGATGCGCGCGCGAAAGACGATGAGCGCGTTCGAGCTGGAACCTATTTATTTGTATCCTCAGGAATGTCAGATAAAAACCGTGAAATCATGATGACGCCAAATCGCCAGCAATCCAGGGTCGGGTACCGGCCGACATGGGCAGAGATCGACCTCGACAATCTTTCCTATAATTTCGATCAGATCAAAAAAAAGCTTTCTCCGGGCATTAAGGTCATGGCTTGTGTCAAGGCTGAAGCCTATGGCCACGGGTTGATCCCGGTGGCCCGGCAGTTAGTGTCATGCGGCGTCGATTTTCTCGCCGTCGCGTCCATCGATGAAGCCATCTCTTTGCGTAAAGCCGGGATCGAGAGCCGTATCCTGGTCCTCGGGATGACGCTTGAGCAGAATGTGGGGCCGTTGTTCGAGTATAGCATTACTCCGACCGTGTGTTCCTTGTCCCTGGCTAAAGAACTGGACCGCCAGGCGAGGTCGCGCGACCGGATAATTGATATACATTTGAAGATCGATACGGGCATGGGCAGGATAGGGGTCACGCATGATAAGGCGTTCGCGTTCGTCAAAAAAATATTCGGGTTTTCGAATATCCGGGTTGAGGGGATATTTACCCATCTTGCCTGCGCGGATACCGACGATAAACTAACCCACCGCCAGATCCATGTTTTTGATTCGTTGATCAAACGGCTGAAAAAAAGATCGTTCATGATCCCGCTGGTCCACGCTGCGAACAGCATGGGAGTGGTGTCGTATAAAAGCAGCCATTTTAACATGGTCAGGCCCGGACTTATCCTCTATGGATTGCGTCCGGCAGAGGGCCTGCCTATAGATCTGAAGCCCGTGATGTCGCTTAAAACCCGGGTTATCTATGTAAAGAATGTCAGCCGCGGCTGCGGCGTCAGTTACGGGCATACTTATGTTACCCGATCGGCTACAAGGATCGCGACGCTGCCCATCGGTTACGGCGACGGATATCCGCGTAATCTCTCTAATATCGCGCCGGTGGTTATCGGAGGTAAGAAGTTTACGATAGCGGGAAGAGTTTGTATGGACCAGATCATGGTGGATGTGGGGCTTGCCAGGGTCCGCGTCGGAGATGAAGTCGTGCTTATAGGCTCGCAAATGTCCCAGAGCGTCAGCGCGGAGTCCCTTGCCGCGTTTTCGCGGACTATCCCTTATGAAATCGTCTGTGGTATCGGAAGCAGGGTCCCGCGTATTTATGTGGGAAAGTCCGTATCGCGTAGAGACGCGGGCAGCCGCGCCCGCGCCGGGGAAAAACGCCTGGCGCCGCGCCGTTCGCGCTCGATCCCCGTGAGGTTCCTTGATTCTCCCTCATTAGCCTCTACCGTGGGTATCACCGAGGATATCAGCGCTGCCGGATTGAAGGTTTCCACGCCGGACAGGATATTGCCGTACCGGAGGATAGCCTTATCGCTGGAATCGGGGAATAATAAACCGGTGTATGTGTCGGGCACGCCCGTATGGTCCCGTCCGGCGTCAAACGGCCGCTATGTCAGCGGGATAAAGTTTTCCGCCCCGTTAGCGAAGATAGTCGAGTAAGTAGGTTCTAAAAAACGCAGTCGGGATTGTTTTCATTAAACATTCCTGTGACCGCGTTTTTTTCGTAGTTGTTTAATTATGGAAGTTTTCTTATCAGGTAGACGCTGTAGACGAAAGCGAGCGAATGCGTTAGTGACGCGCAAACGAAGGGATATAGAAGCCCGGCTTTACCGAGCGCGATGCTGACGGCATTCAATATATAATAGAAAAATCCCACCACAAGGGCCAGCCCCAGGGACGAGAAGCCGGTAGCGCGTTTTTTCATCTTGAGCGAGAAAGGAATGCTCAATAAGACTATCATCAGGCTGGTGAAAGGCGCGGTATAGCGCTGGTACAGATCTATGGTCAGGCTGCGGATAACCGTGGTCGCTCCGCTTTTCGACAGCCGCCCGCTATACTCTTTTAGCTGCGCGATGTTCATGTAGTCGGGATGCTGGCGCTGATTCAGAAATTCCTCGGGTGTTTCGGTTATAGGCATCACTTCTTCTTCCAGGTAAATGTGTTCGGCCGCCGCGCCGCCATCCCTATCGTATGTATCGCTGATGGTTTGGTAAAATATCCACGCTCCGTCCGCATATACCCCTTTACCCGCCACTGTTTTCTTTATCAAATCCTGTTTTTCGTTGTGTTCAAGGACCGTGATCCCCGTCATGGTTTTCTGCTCGGGATAAAATTTATTGATATAGAAGAGCCTGTTGTGCAGGCCGTATACGGTGAAATCATTTATGACCTGCGGGGAATTCTTGTTCTGGATGGCTTTAGCCGAATCGCTTTCCATTTGTTCCTGCATTTGCTGGCTGATAAGCATCGCCTTCGGCACCATCTTGTCGTTTATCCAGAAGACGGCCAGGCTGATGAGCAAGCCGAAAACAATGACAATGCGCGATATCCTGAGTATGCTTAATCCCGAAGAGCGCATGGCGATGATCTCGTTTTCCTTGTTCATGCGGGCAAAGGTGTAGAGGCTCGCGAGGAGGCAAGAGATCGGCGCGACCTGGATGAAAATGATGGGCAGGTATGAAGCGTAATAGCGCCGGAGAACATCCAGCGAAACAGCCTGTTTCAGGATCATATCGAGATGAGAGAACAGATCGATGATGACATAAAGGAAGAAAAACGTGAAGAGGCAGCTGAAGAAGATGGTGCAGACGCTTTTTAATATGTACCGCTCTAATATACGCATAGTTTATAGGTAAGTATCCCGCCCAGCAGGCCGAAAAGGGTGTTGGGTATCCATAGAGCGAACTGCGGGTCGAGATATCCCTGCCTGCTTAAGGCCTCGGAGCCTAACAGCAGAAGATAATAAACTCCCACGATCAGGAACGCGATGCCGAAATTGATCGATTTTTCCCTGCGGTGCGTGATGACCGCCATGGGCATTCCCAGAAGGATAAAAATAATACAGGAGAACGCCAGCGTAATTTTTTTGTGTATTTCCGTCGCCAGCGGGCTGGGGTCTATTTTTTGGGCCCGCAAAGACTTCATTTCATCCTCGAGCTCCTTAATGGTCATATCCTTCGGTTTCTTCAGCACGTTTTCTTTGGTCTGGGCCTGGGACATGTTCAGCGACATAAAATAGGTTTTGAAATTCAATTTATAGAACGTGTTGGGGTCGGTCGGGTCGGGCTCATCGGCGGTGCCTTCGATCAGCTTGAGTTTGATGATGTTGCTTTCCGGCACAGGAATAAACTCGCCTCTTCTGGCAATGATAAGCCGCGTCGGTTTATCGCTGCCCTGCGGTTCATAAA
>JBAYMQ010000122.1:0-4285 GCA_041663465.1 Candidatus Omnitrophota bacterium
AAAAAACGAAAAGGTAATCCGGCTTCCCGCGCGTATTTTATATTATACCTGCCGGGATCGTTGAAAATATAATTCGCCGGCGTAAGATAATATATATTGAACGTTACATCGTCGATAAATTCTTTGTTTGAAACCAGGAAATCCACTGTTTCAAGGCCGTCCTGAAAAGTCTCATTCGGCAGGCCTATCATTGTCTGGAGATCGACTTTTATTCCGGCCATAGAGCAATCGCGGATCACCCTCTGGGACCTTTCCTTATTATTGCCCTTATGCAGCAGGCCGCAAACCCTGTCGCTCGCTGATTCAAAACCAAAATTGATCTGGCTCAGGCCGGCCCTGAACGCAGTATCAAAGATCTCGCGCGTAAAACCCGGATCCAGGCGGGCCATCGTCCACCAGCCTATTTTCAAGCCTTTTTTCAAGATCATACGGGAAATATCGAGCATCGAGCGCGGAGACAATCCGGGATCGCCGAACAACAGGTTTGTGGCCTTGAAATTCTCGCGCAGCTCCAGCATATCCCTGACCACAAGTTTTGCGTTCTTAGAACGATACGCCGGCTTTGGTAAAGGGAGGTCGACGCAATACGCGCACTTGGACCAATAACAGCCCCGGGAGGTTTCAAAAGTAAGCCCCCTGTTCCTTCCCGGGGATCCCAGATATTTAGAAAGCGGCAGCCCTTTAAAATCCGGCGCCGGCAATGAATCCATATCCTCCTGGCTCCGGTTTAAACTAAAATCGTCAAGGCTTCCTTTTGTTATTACATTGCGTATTCTTAACGGGGCGTTTGTTTTGAGCGCCCGCGCTAAATTTAACAGCGGCGTCTCTCCCTCAAAAACGATGACGCTGTCAAAACACCTGAATAGATCCTGCGCTTTTATAATTTGCCCGCGGTATAAAGTCGGCCATTGGCCGCCGATGTTCACATGGATCGAAGGGATTTCTCTTTTAACCAATAAACCCAGTGTCAGGCCGGCTATAACCTGCGAAGGGGATATTATCGATATGCCCAGGATATCGATCTTGTCCCGTTTCAGCCGCCCGATGATGTTCCGCTTTCTGTAAAACTGGAGGAAAGTATTTTCGCATTCATCGTCTAAATATCTGAAAAGATGGCTGCTGGACAATAACCGTTCGGTAAAATAAAAAGAACTGTTGGTATTATTATCGTACGGAAGGTTAAGAGATACTCTATCGCTTGACCCGGGAAGGAATCCGGAATAATAACGCTTTTTTAGCCTTTTAGAATAGAATTCGCTGAGAATATCCTTAAGCAGATCCTCCTTCATGGCCGCGCTCAGCTTTTTCCCGCGGACATGATCGAGCAGGAAACTGCGGTATCCCAGGTTCAGATCTATCTGAGACGTTGTAATATTATGCTGTTTAAGGAACGCGCTAAGCGCGGGGGTGGCTAAAGGAGGGAAGTTATAATCGTAGTCGGGAGGTATGCATAACAAAACCTTGCTCATCGATCCTTGTTCCGGAGTTACCAATTAGTCTTATACTGCTCTTTGATATAGGCGCCCTTGGAGAGAGGATCCACGATCTGGGTCAGGAAATAGTTGAGGTCCGCTATGAATTTCTTAGGCACGAACACTACATCTTCCGCCTGCAGGACGATATTCTGCCTTATAAAATCCCTGCCTTTCAAAGCTTTTGTCAGATTTATCCGCTCGGCGCGGGGACTCGCGAGGCCTCCGCGGATAAGCACGATGCTGGACGCCACCGCGTCGCGCGTAAATCCGCCGGCCAAACCTATCGCTTCCAAAATGGTCTTCTGTCCCGACATCGCGTAAACTCCGGGCTTGACGATCTCTCCCAGCATAATGACCTTGCTGCCGCCCAGCTTCTTCAATGAAATCGAGATTTCAGGGGAACGGACATACTCGCTCAAACGCTTTGTCAGCTCCTCATCAAGGCCGGTTATGGTCAAGCCGCGCGCCATTACATCCCCGATGAGAGGAACAGATATCTTTCCATCCGGCCTGACAATAGCTTCCTGGTCGAGATCGGGGTTTTGCCAGACGGCTATTTGCAGTATATCATCATCCCCTATAACATATTCGCCTGAGCCTGACACCTGCGTTAAAGGCCGCTGCGCGGCTTCCCCGGCCCGGGATCCGTCTCCCGGGACAAGCTCCGGAAGGATCTGCGCCTGCGGCTGAGTAGCGTTGACATCCCTGCCCTTCATAACATCCATAGCCTTGTTATATTCATCCTGAGCCTGCGTATACATGCCTTGCTGATAATAAATATTGCCCTTTTTATAATATTCACGGGCGAGATCATCCGGCGTCTGCGCGAAAGAATATCCCGCAGCCAGGGCGAACATAACACTTATAAAAAATATTCTATTTCTCATATCCTACCGTTTATCAGGAGGAACCAGGATCACTTCGACTTTGCGCCTTAGCTCTTCCGCTTTCTGTTTGTCATCCATATCCGCGTAGGGTATTGATGCCCCCCCGGCTATCCTATCCTGCAGGATGGAATTGAGCCGCACAGCCGCGATCAGATCATCAAGGGTTTTGCGCTGACGGTCACGGGTCTCTGAAAGCTCATTCTCCATGATCATCGTCTTAGATTTGAGGCTCGTTAATTCTTCCCGCAGCGCGTAAACATCCTTATTGCGTTTCTCAAGCTCCTCGGTCTTCGCGTTAAGCGTATCTGAGAACTGGGATATCTGGGTCTTAAGGCTGTTATACAGGGTATTGATCTCATTATACCTGGCGCGTTCTTTTTCAAGATCCTGCTTCGAGTTAACATCTATACCTGACAATCTGGCTTCCAGGTCTTTTTTCTCCCGGTCCCTGGCGGCCAACTGCTGGTTTAAGTAGTCAACGTTCTGCTGCAGGTTCTGGGACAACTCCGCTTTTTTACTCAATGACGCCTGCGCGTCGGAAAGTTTCGACTCAAGCGCCAGGCGTTCGCTATCGAGTTCCCTGATCCTATCCTGCGTTTCGTTGCGCATCGCGATCGTACTCTCAAGATTGGCGATCTTCGACTGCAGCGACATGATCTTATCTCTGGCGTTACTCGCCTCTTTCCTGTTAGCGTCGAGCTCTATTTCTTTTTTTACAAGGATCTCGGAAAGCTTCCTATCCTGTTCCTGCGATTGGGCCGTATCGCGAACCGCCCCGGACTGAGCGCCCCGGGCGCGCCCTGAAACCGCCATATCGGCTTTGGCTAATTCAGATTCAAGCGCCGCTATCTGATTCTCTTTCCTGGACAACTGCGTTTTCAATTGAGCAACCGTATCGCGCAAAGCCCTGATAGGAGTTCCCTGCTTGGATACATCGACATCTAATTGCCGCATCGTATCGTTCAACGACGCCTTCTCGGACTCAAGATCCTGGACCTTTTTCTCTAAAGCTTTATTCTGCGCCAGCACCTGATCATACAATTGCCGCTGTTTGGCGGTATCGGCCTGCAGCTTGCTTAATTCCAGGCTCTTTGCCTGAACCATACGCTCGGTATCGTTAAGTTTCTTTTTATCAGGAGACATTTCCCTGCTGACGCGCGCGACATCATCCTGGGCTTTTTTCAGATCATCCAACGCGCGCATATATTCTTTGGTCGTCTTCTGCAGACGGCTGGTCGTGCTTAAATTGGTCTCCTGCAACGCCGCGCGCTCCCGGTTGACCCTCTCCAATTCCTTGTTGATTATTTCAATGGTCTCCTGGGCTGACGCCAGCGATTGACGGATAGATTGAACATCCCGCAACTGGCTCAATTGCCCGTCTTTATCCCTGATCTGCGATTCCATGGACAGGATGGTCGACTGGAGTTTGTCTTTTTCTTCGACCGTTTCTTTCAACAGGTCGTTCAACCGGGACCTCACCGTAACATGGCGCGTGGATACTATCCCCGCATAAGCCACCCCTCCAGCGACAACAGCGACGACAACCCAGCGATACCAAAACCCTTTCGACATAGACATTATTGACATTACCTCGGGTTATACTGACTTTCCAGACACTCCTCCACGGAGATCAAAAGGTTGTTTGCCAGATCAACTAATTTGGGCTGCAGCAACTTGCTGCCGTTCTCGGCGAATAAGACCTGCACCGCCGGCCGCAGCGGCAGGCCCTGGTTATTTTTTGAAACAATACCGGTTTCTTTTGTATTCAACCGCACCCATGTGCCTACGGGAAAGATCCCGATCCGTTCCAGAAGCAGTTTCATGATTTTAACGCTAAAAACGCTCTTTTGATTCAATATCTCATTTACGGCTTTCGGAGGCGTAAGCCTGGGCCGGTGAGGGCGAGTATGCGTCAATGATTCG
>JBAYMQ010000123.1:0-4276 GCA_041663465.1 Candidatus Omnitrophota bacterium
CTTAACGAATTCAAGACCTCTTCGGTGTGGTCGGTCGAACCGTCATTGACAACGATGATCTGCTTGGCGTGCGCCTCGGACTGAACTTGACGGATTATTTCGCCGACAGTTCTCTCTTCATTATACACCGGAATGATCACCGTCAATCTGTCATTTGACATTACGCGCCTCCCGGATAAACCATATTCTTCTCTGAAAGACCCAACTCCCGCGGATCCACAAACCGCGACAAACCATAATATACGGCAAATCGATCAAATCCATCCTTCCGGTAACCGACCCCTAACCCGGCAAATCCCAGCTCTATCTGACGGGCCGCCGACGGATAATATTGCGTATCGATGATATATACCGGGTCCCGCGCCCGGCGGACGCGTTCCGTATATTCGGGATACCGGTCATAAAAGCTCGGATGGAATATTGTCGGGGACAACATGACCCGCTCTTGAGAATAAAAAACAACCGGGAATGCCGTGAGATAATCACTAAACCCGAACGCGTACTTCCTCTGCGCCAGCCATGAAGATAGCTCCGCGTACCGCGGCGCGCGGTCGACGGACCATGCCTGCCGGATACTCAGGCAGTTACCTGTCAGAATAACCGACAGGATAACCCAGAAAAAAACTTTATTCCGTTGCCGGACGATCGACAACATCTTTCCCGCGATAAAAGGGAAAATAACAACCAAACCAAGCATATACCGCGGCGAACCGATCCTGATCGCCGCGCTGTAAAAAAGAACGGCCCACGCCGCGTATATCAGGAATACCATCCAGGGATTCATCACGCGATCCCGGATAAAAGACCTCCACCCCGCCGTTAAAACAACCGCGCCCGCGATAAAAAAGATCCAGGCGTTGACCGGTCCCAAAAGCTCGGCCGTCAACGACGGGATCTGCGCCAGGGAACCCGGTATCATCAATATCATCCTCCAGAGTCCGTGGCCGGACGCGATAAATAAGTTCCCGTTTTCCAAAGATCCCCTGGAAACGTTCAAAAACCTTCCGCCCAGGCGGAAAAATGTCGCGCCGGGATAAAAAATATTATGCGCGATGCCCGGCAGGAACCCTGCCGCCAGGCCGGCCGCGAATACCCCTATCTTATGAGACAAAAAGATCATCCGGTCCCTGAGCATTAACACGGTCAAAGCTGTCAGCACCGCGGGAAATACGCCCGGAGACAACCATAATCCGCATCCCGAGCAAAAACCAAGCCAGAAAAATGACCGCTTGAGCTCTGGAACCTGCGGCCCGGAAAAAGCCAGCACCCGGCCCAGGATCAAGGTACCGAACAGCAATGTCTCAGCCTGAACTCCCCCGGGATATAACGAATAAAACAACAGGACCGACGGAGGAACAATAAGAAAAAAAGCAGCGGTAATATACCCGGAAAAAGGCAGGATCCTGCGCACGATGCTCAATGACACCAGCACCCAGCAAAGGGACAAGACCGCCCCGGACAGCATATAGCTTGAAGATGAAAACCCGCGGACGGCAAAGAAAAAAGCGCCGATATAACTAACCAGCGCTCCGGCATAATGATTCAGCCACATATATGCCGGAAACTCCCGCAAACCCTGTATATGGCCGGCCATGAGAGCGAAAACAGCGCTGTCCCCGTCCAACAGATAATACCGCTTCAACGCGACGAGGCGCAAAACAACCGCCGACGCTGCGGCAAATACAAAGACCGGAACGCCGTTTCTCATCGCGGCCCTTTTAATATGCTGTAAAATATTGTCTTTCATATGCCCTGTTATTCATTACCCGGATCCGAAACATCGGTAAATACGAACGGCCGCGCTTTATCTGAATAAAAACAACGGTCATTCAACAGCTCCATTTCAGCGTTAAAATAACGTTTTAAAATAAGCCTGAATGAATTGACCGGGGTTATTGAATCATAAACCAGATCAGAACCGTTATCCGGAAGATAGTACGCGCTGAAATTTCTCATCCTTTGCTGTATGCAGGACTTGAAACCAGCCTGAGAGCATTCAGCAAACTGCAGACCATGGTCGGATTGCAGAACAATCACCGGCGGAATCCGGGATTTAGACAATATATCATCTATTAATCTCGCCAGCATAGCGTTATAAAAATCCAACTGGCCCATAAAAAGCCTCGCAGCCTTACGCTTATCCTTGGAATACTCTACTGCCGCATACGAACCGATGACCTGTCCGTCGGCTTCGAAGACAAACGGCGCGTGCATACCGTAAAAATACGCGAACGTAAACGTCGGGCCCTTTAGCCCGGGAACCTTAGCTACGGCGTCAAAAGTATTATACGTCACATTCTTTATGACCGACGCGAAATAATAGTCGTAGAAA
The DNA here is from genome assembly GCA_041663465.1 of Candidatus Omnitrophota bacterium. GTDB lineage: Bacteria > Omnitrophota > Gorgyraeia > Gygaellales > Profunditerraquicolaceae > JAGOOP01. The sequence continues at coordinate 2,333 of JBAYMQ010000123.1, forward strand.
ATATTCAATATCGACCTCTCCATCAGAGCCAGCGAAAACGGGCTGAAACATTTATCCCTGAGCAGATCGAAACCGAGAGATTTCTCGTTCTTGCCCGGCGGCCACCACATGCCGAAGTGCAGTATACGGTAACCGCGTTCGCGCAAATAATCCTTGAGCTTGCTTTCCCTGATCATGCCATAGAGAATGCGCCTGTCGTTCCCCTGCCCGATAACACCCTCCAGGTAATTAACGTATTCCATATTCAGGCTCGAAGCCAGGGATAAGAACGTCGCCGAATAATTACTCCTGCTGTTCGAAGCGATCACAAACCCTTTTTTCTTTAAGAAATCGGTAAAGACGCTGTTATCGTAATTATACACTTCTTGCAGCGTACTGGAGGCGACATAGCTGTCTATGACGATATAATATATGTCCCGTGCGGGCAGAACAGGCGCGGCGCCGCGCAAGGGCTCATTGATTTTGATCGCGCGGCAATTATTTTTCTGGATGCCGTAATCGGCGGCGTAAAAAGCGATACTGATCAACGGGACAACTATCATGGACACCGCTATGGCGTTCAATATGACGGTGATCCTTTCCAGGTCGTTTTTTGTCCTGATAACACAATAATAAACCGCGAAAAAAAACGCGGCGGACACGGGAAGAAGCGCCCTGTGCTTCACATACATGAAAATGTTCAATATCGAATACCCATGGCCGTAAGACAGTGCCAATAACAGGAAAACAGAAGTAATAATAGCTCCTTTTCGCCTGTCCCTGGCCGCCGCGGAGAACAATCCTGAGAAAATGAACGCAAAACACAAAACGACTATAGACGGCAGGATAATGTCCGCGTAACGCAGCTCCCCCTCGCCTATGTTCCTGGAAAAAAGGAACAATACGGGGAACAACGCGAAAAAGAACTGGTGATACGCTTTTTTATTCATTAATTATCCCGTTTTTTCATCAAATACAAGAACCTGCCGGAATCCCGCAGTTGCACGCGGCCGCTTATGGAAAAAAACCTGTTAAACCACAGTTCAAAGCTCTGCCGGCTGTATTCCCCAAAAATATCCTCCCGGCTTGCGAGCAGCCGCTTAACCTGAGGATCATCCTTGGGAATGAATTCGACGATAAGGAACCCGCATATCCTGCTGAAGAATTCCGCGATCATATCGAACGTAAGATTGCCGGAAATAACCAAATGGTGGATCAACGCCAGAGCCATCACGACATCAACGGGCCCGCGGTCGATGAACGCGGCGCGCTCCTCATTAAGCCACCCGATACCGGGGCTGGGATTTGTCAGATCCACCAAAAGAGGCAAAAGCCCCTTCCTCTTTTTTTCGCGGCATTCAAGATAGTTCTTTTCAACCGCGGCCGGATCGCTGTCGATGGAAAAAGTCTGTATCCCCTTATCTGCGGCAATACGGCTGAATACCCCGGTATTCGCTCCAAGATCCCAGCAATTACGCGGCATTATCGTATCCAGGAAACCCGATACCGTATTCTTTTTGTGTTCGAACGCGTCAGTGGAATAACCCATCTCATCGTAATAATTCCCCCAGACTGTGCCTTTGGGCCGCCAGCCAAGCTTCGTTACCGCGGACTCCAGATCATCAACGAGGCTCAAGAATGACATCTTCCCGATCCTGTAATCCGCCGCTTTAACCCGCTTATCCTGGAAATATGCCTGGCTCAAAGCGTGAAGATGAATGTGATGGAACAAAGACATCCTCCAGGGCAGCAGTTTGCTTGCGATATCCAGGGGGATACCGTCTATATATATCCTCAACAATTGGCTGAGGCGCACATCCTTTAATGCCGCGAGCGCGAGCGGGCAGAGGAAATGCTGGCAAAACTGCCGGTACGCGATCCACGGGCTTCCAGCCCGGTATTTTATAAAAGAAAGCGTATCTATCAAAACAGGCCCGCCTTGATAAAACTGGATATTATACGCGC
>JBAYMQ010000124.1:0-4275 GCA_041663465.1 Candidatus Omnitrophota bacterium
CATTAACCTTAAATCGTTGTGTATATAGTTAATTTTCGCCGCAGGGCTGAAGCGGTTTTTGTTATCGTCCTTATATTTTTTATCGTCTGTCTGACCCGCCTTTTGTACATTCAGTTTTTCCGCGCGGATTATCTTGCTTCCATAGCAAAAAAACAGCATAATTTATATATCGAGCTTGAGCCCCGACGCGGCACAATCTACGATTCAAATTTCAAACCTCAGGCGGTTAATCTCGCTTTTGAGTCCGTGTTCGCCTCGCCCAATGATATGACCCGCGCGCAAAAAGATGCCGCCGAACTGAACCTGTCGGCTATTTTGAAAATGTCCGCAGGTAATCTGCGCAGTAAACTTTCCCGCAAGAAATCATTTGTCTGGATATCCCGCAAGATATCTCCGGAGCAAGCCCAGCAAATAAAAGATTTACAACTCAAAGGCGTCGGTTTTATCAAGGAAAGCAAGCGTTGTTATCCCAACGGTTATCTTTTAAGCCACGTGCTTGGATTTGCCGGCCTCGATAACAAGGGGCTTGAGGGTGTTGAGTTGTGTTATGATAAATATCTCAAAGGGCAGGCCGGGTGGGCGGTTATGCTGCGTGACGCCCGGAGGAAAAGATTGAACGTGTATGATAACTCGTTAATGCCCAAAGACGGCTATGATATTGTGCTGACGGTTGATGAGGTTATCCAGTACATCGCTGAGCGGGAACTGGAAGCCGCGTTCCGCAAGTATCACGCGAAGGGCGCCAGTATCGTCGTTATGGATCCCAGGACGGGCGCTATTCTGGCAATGGCGAATCGCCCGACGTTCGATCCGAACGATCCCACCAGCCGTGACAAAGACATCAGGCGGAACCGCGCGATCTGCGATATGTTCGAGCCCGGATCGGTTTTTAAGATCGTAACCGCGTCGGCGGCCCTTGAAGAGCGCAAGGTCAACGAAATGACGCCTTTTTTTTGCGAGAACGGGGAATATAAGATAGCGGGACGCATTCTGCACGATCATACATCGCACGGCACGCTTACGTTCAGGGAGGTTATAGAATTGTCCAGTAATATCGGTACCGTTAAAGTCGCGCACTTGCTGGGCGCGGAGATGCTTTATCGTTATGTTAAAGCGTTCGGGTTCGGAACTAAATCCGGCATAGATATTCCCGGAGAGATATCGGGATCCATGAAACCGACCCGGCAATGGTCCAAGACAACTATTACGTGCGTGCCCATGGGGCAGGAGGTGGGGGTAACGGCGCTTCAACTGGTGACGGCGGTATCTGTCGTGGCCAACGGAGGCACCCTGATGAAGCCTTATGTGATAAAAGAAATTCGTGATAAGACCGGTGATATGATAAAATATACAAGTCCTACAGCCGTAAGAAGGGTCTTGGATGAAGATACCGCCGCGCGGATGAAAAAGATCCTGATCGGCGTGGTGGAAAATGGCACAGGCAAACTCGCGAAGTTGGACGGTTTTACAGCCGCCGGAAAAACCGGAACCGCCCAGAAGGTCGAGCCCGGAGGCCGGTATTCTCACAGCCGTTTTATGGCTTCATTTATAGGTTTCGCGCCCGCGGAAGACCCGCAGCTTGCGATCGCGGTAACCCTCGATGAGCCCAGAGGCATATATTACGGGGGCGTTGTAGCGGGGCCCGTATTTAAGAATGTCGCGGCAGACAGTTTAAAATATTTGCGAACAAAAGAATATAAGGATGGGGCATTAGCTTTATATGAAACTGAGCGAGCTCGTTAGATCGATAGAAGACCATAGGATATATACTTCCGGGGGAGGAGCGCCCCGGATCCCGGATATTGATGTCGCTTCGCTAAGCTGTAATTCGCGCGAGAATTTGCGTGATGGGGTTTTTATAGCTGTTAAAGGCGCGCAGGCTGACGGCCATGCTTTTATTCAGGACGCGTTGCGCCGCGGGGCCGCCGCAATCGTCTTCGAAGACGCGCGTCGCCTTTCCCCGTCTATCCTTAAACAAGGCGCGTATTCCGACCGGGTTGTTTTTATCCAGGTGCCAGACAGCAGGAAAGCGGTTGTTCTTTTGGCTGAGGCGTTCTACGGGTATCCTTCGAAAAAATTGTCCGTCGTAGGGATCACGGGCACCAACGGTAAGACCACTATTTCTTATCTTGTTGAGGCGATTGTCCGCCAGGCCGGCATGAATCCCGCTGTTATCGGAACGGTAAATTACAGGTTTAATGAAACGTCTATTGCCTCTGTGAATACTACGCCCGGCCCGATAGAACTTCAGAGGTTATTCAGGGATATGGTGGACGGCGATGTCACGCATCTGGCGATGGAAGTGTCTTCTCACGCCCTGGACCAGGATCGCGTCGCCGGTATACGCTTTTCAGGCGCGATCTTTACGAATTTGACGCAGGATCATCTTGATTATCATAAGGGATTCGAAGACTATTTCCTGGCTAAGGCAAAGTTGTTTACCGCTTTGGGGCCCGGGGCGGGCGCGGTCATCAACAATGACGATCCGTACGGCAGGCGGCTCGTACAGATGTCTGCGGGCTCTGTGATCACTTACGGGCTGGATGATACCGCGCAGGTTTACGCCCGCAATATCGCGATGGACCCCGATCATACGGAATTCACGCTATGCGGCCCGGGGACTGCGATCGACCTGCGTTGCCATTTGATCGGCAAGCATAACGTATATAATGTTCTCGGCGCCGCCGCGTGGGCGATGTACGCCGGCATCCCGGCGGGGGTCATACAGGCCGCGCTGGCGGGTTTTACGTCTGTGCCCGGGAGGTTGGAACGGATTGACGCCGGAGGAGGGGTAAGGATTTTTGTTGATTATGCGCACACGCAAGACGCGTTATCGAATGTCATCAGCACTTTGCGGCAGATCACGAAGAACAGGATCATAGTGGTTTTTGGATGCGGAGGGGACAGGGACCGGACGAAGCGGCCGGCGATGGGTAAGGTAGTCACGGAGTTGTCGGATTACGCGGTGATAACCAGCGATAATCCCAGGTCTGAAGATCCGCAGGCGATCATAGAGGATATCGCGAGAGGCATCACGAAAAAGAATTTTTGTATCGTCCCTGACAGAACTGCGGCTATTCGTACCGCGTTGTCGAAGGGTGAGGAAGGGGACGTTGTGCTTATTGCCGGGAAAGGCCATGAGACTTATCAGATCGTTCGAAATACTGTGCTGCATTTTGATGACCGGGAGGTTGTGCGGGAATGTTTAAAGTTACGGATCTGATAAACGCTTCCGGCGGACATATCGTGCATGCCGGTGAAGGCGCGAATGTAAAAATGGTCTCTATTGATTCGCGCGCGATACGCGGCGATGAGGCTTTTCTCGCGATCCCGGGTAAGAATTTCGACGGCCATGATTTTATACCGCAGGTGCTCAGGAAAGGCGTGGGTTGTGTTATTGTCCAAAAAGGCCGCAGGGTCTCGCGCCCCGGGAACGCGACTGTCATTGAAGTCCCGGATACGGTGGCCGCTCTGGGCGCGATCGCGCGCTTTCACCGCAGGCGTTTTGACATCCCTGTTATCGCGATTACCGGAAGCAACGGCAAAACGACGACAAAAGACATGCTTGCCTGGATTTTGTCAGGCGAATATAAAACACTTAAGAATGAGGGCACGAAGAATAATCACATCGGGGTGCCGATCACTCTTTTAAAGCTTGACGCATCCCATCAGTGCGCCGTTATTGAGCTGGGCACGAATCATTTCGGCGAGATATCCTATTTATCCGGTATATGTGAGCCGACCGTGGCGGTTATTACGAATGTCGGGCCGTCGCATCTTGAATATTTTAAGGATTGCAGGGGTGTACTCAAAGAAAAGATCAGTATTTTGAGTTCTCTTAAAAAACCGCGCATCGGGATTTTGAATGCGGATGATCCGCTGCTGGGTAAGCAAAGCGCGCTGCCGGCCGGGACATCGTTGTGCGTTGGGTTCGGCCTCGATACCGCGTGCGATTTTCAGGCGCGCGATATCCGCCGCGGCGCGCAAACTTTCAGTTTCAAGATGCATGGCGGCGCGCGCCTGCGGTTGTCTACGCCGGGCCGCGGTAATATATATAACGCGCTTGCGGCCATCGCCGCTTGCCGCATGCTTGGCATGAGTTATCGGATGATAGCGGACCGGCTGAAAAACTTTGTATTTCCGGGAGGAAGGCTTACAATACGAAAGATCAACGATACGTGTTTTATCGACGATACCTATAACGCCAATCCCCGTTCTATGGGGCTGGCGCTGGAAGTTTTACGGTCCTTTCGCCCCAAGGGACGGCGGGTGCTC
>JBAYMQ010000125.1:0-4233 GCA_041663465.1 Candidatus Omnitrophota bacterium
ATGGCATTTACCGCCTGGTAAATTCGACATTCGAGTTAAAAGACATGGTGTGCCGTTTGTCGAGGCTTGTGTGCCAGATATTCGGCGCGCGGTATTGCCTTATATCGTTGCTGGATACCAGCAAGAGATATTCCCTGCATAAGTGTATGGTTTCCGGCAAAAAAAAGACCGTTATCATCGATAGAAAGAAGCGCATTACAAATGGCATAGAGAAAAAAATTATCCGGACATTCACGTCTATCCGCAGCGATTACCTTATGGGGATACCCCTGGTGTCTGAAGATGTTATGGGAGTTATTATCGTTAAGAGGTCGCTTGACGCGCCGCCGTTCGAGAAGGATGACCAGGATATTTTGATGACGGTCGCGGAGCAGGCGATGATAGGCATCAAGAATCTCGAGTTGTACGAGGAGCAGCAGAAGATAGTATTCGGCAGCATCAAGTCCCTGGTAACCTTGTTGGATACGCGCATACCGCAGGAATACACGCATTCCCCGTACTTCAGCAGGTTTGTTACGGCGTTGGGTGAGGAAATGCATTTGGACGAAAAGCAGATAGAGTCGCTCAAGTACGCGGCGTTGCTGCACGATGCCGGAAAGATCGATGTGCCTTCCGCGATATTGACCAAGACTACGAAGCTGACGCCGCAGGAATATAAGATCATTATGCGCCATCCCGAACAGGGCGTGGCATTATTGAGGCCGTTCCAGATGCTCAAGCCCGTTATCCCGATAATCATGCATCATCATGAAAAATATAACGGCACCGGATATCCCTCGCGGCTTAAAAAGGGACAGATCCCGCTGGGCGCTCGCATCATGGCCGTGGCGGACGCGTTCGAGGCGATGGTTTACGGAAGGCCGTACCGCGAGCGCGTTAATATTGACCGCGCGATACAGGAAATCAAGAATAAGAGCGGCACGCAGTTCGATCCTAAAGTCGTTGAAGCGTTCACGAAGATCATCGGGCGGCATTATAAAAAATACTTGCAACTGGCCAAGCAGAAGATATATAATGGGATCCAATGGAAAAACAAGACTACTCGCAGTTAGATCTTTTTAATAAGGCTGAAGACAGCGGCTCGTCGGCGCAAAGGCTTTCCGGTACTTTTTTGAGCTATATCAGGACTTACGAGCGGCTCGTTCTTATGCTGATAGGCCTTGTTATAACTGGCGTTGTGTGTTTTTGCGTGGGAGTCGAGAAGGGTAAACATATCGCGTTGACCCGGGTCAACGCGAATTTAGATATCGCGTATAGAAACGGGATTGTCCCGCCCCCGGTGGGCGCGGGTGTCCGGGGGAGGCAAGTGCAGCCTGGTGCTGCAGCGGGCGCGGCGGCTGTTTTTCCCCGCGCGGGCTCCGGCGCGGCGCAGGCTCCGCTTCGCATGAATCCGCCTTCGGTCAGAGTCGCGCCGATAGCGGTCCAGCCTGTGGATCTGGCAAGAACCGGTGCGAAACCCGGGAATATATATACGATCCAGGTCGCTACCTATGAAGGTAAAGTATCGGCGCAGCAGGAACTCGCTGCCTTGAAGGAACAGGGGCTATTGCCGGTCCTTCGGCCTTCCGGTAAATATATTGTGTTATCCGTGGGGAATTTCCCCGATCAAGCAACAGCAAAATCCGTACTGACTAAATTGAAAAGAAAGTATCGAGATTGCTATATCAGGAGGTTATAAGTATCATGTCCATGCATCCATCATTAGCGGGAACCGAAAAAGGTAAAAAGCAGCGCGCCGTGCTGAAACGCGTTGAGCGTATCAAGTGGCTTGTGGAAAAAGCTCAGTGGAAAGAGGGCGATAAGGTATACGGCCTGGCTAAGATCAAGGCGCTGCGTATCAGGATCAAGAAGGAAAAGGTAGAGAAGGCAGCTGACGCGACCGCTGCGGGTGCCGCTCCGGCAGCGGGCGCCGCGGGCGCTGCTCCGGCTAAAGGTGCCGCTCCGGCTAAAGGAGCCGCTTCTGCTAAAGAAACCAAGAAATGAGCTGTATTATAAATGACGGATCGGTAAAGCCTCGCTGCACGCGCAGCGAGGCTTTCATGTTATGATTATAGATATAGCGGGTTTCATTATATCGTTCGGTTTCCTGATCGTCGCTATGGTTTTTCACGAAGTCGCGCACGGCTGGGTAGCGTACCTGCGGGGAGACTCGACAGCAAGGTATTCCGGCAGGCTTACATTAAATCCTATAGCGCATATCGATCCCGTAGGAACTATTCTGATCCCTCTTTTGCTTTTTATTTCCACACAGGGCCGTTTTGTATTCGGCGCGGCCAAACCCGTTCCGGTTGATTTCTCGCGCTTGCGAAATCCGAAGACCGACATGATATTGGTGGGAGCGGCCGGTCCGGCGGCGAATTTGGTTCTGGCTGCCGTAAGCGCTGTTCTCTGGAGGTTCCTGCCGTCCTTTCCCGCGGGCAATTTTATATTTCAGAATATGATCATGATCAATGTCGTGTTAGCCCTGTTCAATTTGTTCCCGATACCGCCATTGGATGGCTCGCGCATTGTCATGGGTTTCCTACCCCGTGACCTCGCTTACCAATACGCGAAGATAGAACCGTTCGGTTTTTTTATTATCATGGCGCTTTTATGGGCTAATGTCCTGGATATATTTTTGTGGCCGGCCGTGTCCGTAGTGACCAATATCATCTATTTGATCAAGTTATTATAATGATGGGGGTGTGACTATGAAAACGATCAACGTAAATCTGGGCGCGCGGTCATATCCTATTTATATCGGTACCGGTATTCTCAGGCAGGCCGGCAGGCTCCTGGCTGGTAGAAGGATCGGTTCGGATGCGTATATCATTACTAATTCCACGATCTCCAGGAGATACGGCGCGTTATTGTCCGCGGCTTTGCGGGCGTCCGGTATTTCTGTCCGCGTCAAACGGATCGGCGATACAGAAAAAAGCAAGTCTTTGTCTACGGCCGCCGCGGTGCTTGAGGATCTTGCCCGTTTTGACAGGAAAAAGAGCGTTTTTATCGTCGCGCTGGGCGGGGGTGTCGTAGGCGACCTGGCCGGGTTTGTCGCCGCGATCTATAAACGCGGGGTTCCTTATATACAGGTCCCGACAACATTGCTCGCGCAGGTCGATTCGTCTATCGGAGGCAAGACCGCGGTTGATCTTCCTGACGGCAAAAATCTCGTCGGAGCTTTTTATCAGCCTATGGCCGTTATCGTCGATTGCGATCTGCTCAAATCATTGGATGTAAGGCAGTTGCGCCAGGGTATGGCTGAAGCTATAAAATACGGGCTTATCAGGGATCGGCAACTGTTCGGATATATCGAGAGAAATATCATACGGATACTTTCGGGCGATCCGGAAGTGTTATTATATATTGTCAGGCGCTGCGCATCGATCAAGGCTGATATTGTCAGCCGCGATGAACGGGAAGAGAGATCATTGCGCACCATCCTGAATTTCGGCCACACGATCGGGCACGCGATCGAGGCGGCAGGCGGGTATAGCGCGTATGGCCATGGAGAAGCTGTTTCTCTGGGTATGCTGGCGGCGGCGTATATCAGCGGGCAGATGAAATTGCTGGATACGTGTTCTCTGGAGCGCATCAAACGCATAATATTGTCAGCCGGTTTGCCGGCGCAGCTTAGAAAAGTGTCTATACGAAAGATCATTTTCGCGCATTACAGGGATAAGAAATTCATTGCCGGAAGGAACAGGTTCGTATTGCTTAACGGGATAGGGAAAGCGATTGTGGCCGAGAACGTAAGCTCGGCGCTCATCCGGCGGTCAGTGGAACAGATTTCAGCCGGTTCGTAAAACAGGCTGAGAAGAGCTGGAGAAAGGGGGACACAATACTTAATTCTTTTGAATTAAGTATTGTGTCCCCCGAATTATTTTCCCGTTTTTTTTATTTATTCCTAAGTTTGATCATCGCGTCGTTTTTGGAAAGCTCAATACCGTCCATAGTGATGGAGCGGACAATAGCCCCGTCAACGGTGTCTCCTATTTGGACGATCCTGTTATTCACGATCGCGCTGGACATTCCGTCCGCTTCAGACAGGAAAATGCCGTTGAGGATAAATTGATCTGAGGATGTTTGCTGCTGCGGTTTTACGTTTTTTTTAGCCGCCTCGGATGTTTCGCTTAATGAAAGAGTTTCAGCCTTTTTTCCCTTTGCGGGCTTGGGTTTGGGCGCTGCCGCCGTTTTGGGCGCGGCGGGTTTCGATATTGTTTTTGCGGTGTTTATATCAGGCTTTTGCTGCTG
>JBAYMQ010000126.1:0-4224 GCA_041663465.1 Candidatus Omnitrophota bacterium
AACCGGGCATACTATTGGGCACCGCGCGAATAAATACTTCCGCCGACGTAAAAGTATCCACCGCAAACCCGTACGTACCCAGCAAAACAGCCAGCGCGCGGCACACCGACTCGTCATCATCTACCACAAATATTTGCTTAACATCCGATAGCATTTCGCCGCCTTCCATAAGGTAAAACATTTCTAAACCCATAGAATTATTATAGGAACCCCGCGGATTAAATCAATTGTACCTGGGTATAACAGGAGGTTCCTTTTTTGTTTTAGGAGCAGTTTCGAGCGCCGCAAGCGCTTCAGCGATATCGCCGCTTAATGACGCGCAGATCGTATTGAGCGTTCCGGCTAAACCGGCGTAATTCTGCGGCATGATCGGCTGCCGGAATTCGGATCTTTTCATAATCAGGGTTTTTGCCTCCAGCACATCAATAACCAGCCATTGCGCGACAACAAACAAATCCTTATCCAGTTCGCTATCCAATTGAACAATTTCCACAACCACCTGGTATTGGATCGGGATGGATATATTCCACGGATACGCAGCCATCTTTGCCCCTGGGAGCATCGCGGTGAGATCCTCTTCGATCACGCGCGCCATCCCAAGATCAAGGGATTCCCCCCAGCGATCGAATTGCGCGAAGGTAAGCATTCCTTCTCTGTCCCGGGTCACGATTTGAGGCCTGGATAAATATTCCGGAATATTGACAGGGCCAACACCGATAATCACGTCTGTAGTGATATTTGTTTTATTACTTACTTGGCGTTCATTGGCGGCCTGAAGCATATAGAACCGCGGCGTTGGACTTTTAGGAATTGATATGCATCCGCCTAAGACCATCGCAAGAAACACAATGATTATCTGCTTCATCTTTTTCTCCTTTAATAACTTATTTCCCTTTTAAAATCGCTTCAGGATGCAGTTCGAGATATTCGGCTAGGAAACGGATAGAACGCATCGCCTGCGTGGTCTCCTGTAAGGTATAGCGCAGCTCGTAAAAGCTTTTCTGTAAATCGCTGGAATTCACCAGCTTATTGATCCCTCTGGTGGTAGACTCGAGATTCCTCGCGATTTCTTTAATGGGGATCTCATCCATGAGCGCAAAAATATCCGGCGAGATAGGAAGCGTGGGCAACTCAACATACTGTTTGAGGATACCGCGCAGTTCCGCCGGCTTGTCCGGATAGAAATCGAATGAAATCATAAGTTGTCCGGTTAAAAAGCTTTGCACTTCAAGTTTCCCCCGCAGGCCCAGCTCGATAAGTTTCTTCACTCCGCGCAATTCCCCAAAACTTGGAGCGCCCTTAATACGGCCCTGCTCGATCTGAACAACGACCGGGAGCATAATAGTCCCCGCCTTTGAGTCATAGATCAAGGTTATATCTTTGACGGTACCGATACCGACTCCGCGGAACATGACCGGGGCTCCGATGGACAGGCCTTTCACGGAACCATCGAAGTACAAAACAAACTTATTCGTCCGTTTAAAAAGCAGCCCCGACCCCAAAACGAGTATTCCAATTATCAGCAATACCAGCGCCCCTATAACGAATATGCCGATCGCCGTTTTGTTGAACTTATTGTCCGCTTTTTTGATCACTTTTTTGTTCATCGTTTATGCTCCTTGCCTTCTGCCCCTCTCGTTAAAAACTGAATAACCCTGCTATCCTTAGACTTTGCCAGCAAAACTTTAGGGTCGCCGGAAGCGATCATAGTTTTACTTTCCGCATCGAGAAACACGGAATTATTCCCCACCGCGAAGATACTGGCGAGTTCATGCGTAATAATAACCACCGTAGCTCCTAACCCATCTCTCAGATCCAGGATCAGATCGTCAAGCTTGCGCGCGTTTACCGGGTCAAGCCCCGCCGACGGTTCATCGAAATAGATAATATCAGGATCAAGCGCGATTGCCCGCGCAAGGCTTGCTCTTTTACGCATGCCCCCGCTTACCTCGGACGGAAAAGAATTCTCATATCCATCCAGCCCAACCAACGAAAGTTTTAACGCTACGATATCCTGGATCTGCCCGGGGAATAGCTTTGTATACAACTGTAACGGAAGCGCGACATTCTCGCCTATTGTCAAAGAGCTCCAAAGAGCGCCGCCCTGGTAAAGAACCCCGAAACGCCGCATAATATTACGTTGTTCTGTTCCATCTTCATCCCAAAAGCTCTTTCCGGAGTATAAAACCTTACCTTTCGCCGGCTCCTTAAGGCCGATCAGGCTTTTTAGCAGCGTACTCTTGCCGCATCCGTTTACCCCCATAACAATAAATATATCGCCTTTGTTCACACTGAAGCTGAGATCATGCATCACCACGTAATCGTCGTACCCTAAAGCAAGATCCCGCACTTCAAGGACAGGCTGCGTTGTTGGATCCATGCGTTATACTCCCAGAATCTGGCAGATAAATGTAATGACCGCCGTGGCAATAACGATACCGGTTATTCCCGTCACCACCGCCGAGGTAGTTGCTTTGCCCACGCCCGCGGCGTTTCTCTCGCCATTGATACCGCTCAAACAACCCGAAAAAGCGATGATCACGCCAAAAACAAAACTGTGAATAAGCCCCACCCACACATAACTAAGTTTCACTGCCTGCTGGGTATGATTCAAATATTCGACTGGATTAAGATTAAGCATCCCCACACTGATAATAAAACCGCCCAATATACCCATACAATCGGCATATATGGTCAGGACCGGCATCATTAATATTAATGCCAGGACGCGCGGTATGACCAGGAACTCAACAGGAGAAACGCCTAATGTTTTAAGCGCGTCGACCTCCTCGTTTGTCTGCATCATCCCGAGCTCCGCCGCAAAAGACGCGCCCACGCGGCCGGACATAATAATACCTGTCATGACGGCCGATAATACGCGCACCATGGCGATCCCGACTATATCTGATATAAAAATCTGCGCCCCGAACATCTTAAGCTGGATCGACCCTACAAAAGCGAGGATCATGCCCACTAACAGGCTTATCAAAGAAACAAGCATCAAAGTTTCAACCCCGCAACGCTCCACGATAAGCATGAAATCATCCCAGCGGAAATAGGATCTTCCCGTGATCACACGGACGAAAGAAACAGAAATATCCCCTAAGAAATCCAGCCCGGAACGCACGCTTGAGATCATGCGAAGAACTTTCTCCCCTATCATTGCGAAAAAAGAGCCTCGCGTCTTCTCAGCCGGAACAGGTTTTTCATGCACTTTTAAAGCAAGCGCGAGCATTTTCCGCGCTCCCGGAGGCAGATCTTCAAGGCCGACACGTATTTTCTTGAGTTCGCACTCCCTGGTCAATGTAAGTAAAAATGAAATGAGCCCGCTGTCCCACTGAAGCTCATGGGAAACACTAAAATCGATCTGTACGATTTCGGGATGGCTCGTAAGTTGCGAGGTAACTTCATTTACAGAAGAAATGCCCGCGGAAATATGCCAGTCTCCGCTTAATTTAATAAGAAGCGTTTTGGGTATTGAATAATCAAACACGATCTTTTCCGATATCATAATAGTGATATTAGCAGGATAGTGGGATTAAATCAATTGTACCCGGGTATAATAGGGAGTGATTAACCTTGGAGAGGAGTAATGCCTGCTTTTTGCGCAAAGCGGATAAGTTCAGTCACGGTTGCTGCCTGCATCTTCTGCATAACCCGGCCACGGTGAACTTTTATCGTTTGAAGCGTCGTTCCCAACTTTCGTGCAACCTGTTTACTCAACATCCCCTTAGCCACGAGCCGGAAAACTTCCTTCTCCCGTGGCGTAAGAGCTTCGATATGCCGCCTGATCTTCCTTATTTCAGCCTGTTTTTTGTTTTCCGTCTTATTCTTCGCGATAGCGAGCGCAACGGCATTAAGCAGCTTTTTTTCAGTGAACGGCTTGGGTAAAAAATCAATTGCCCCGCCCTTCATGGCCCTCACGCTCATCGGAATGTCCCCATGCCCCGTGATAAAAATGATAGGAATGGCGAGTTTTCGAGCCGCCATGGCATCCTGCAGAGCAAGTCCGCTGATATCAGGCAGGCGAATGTCGAGCACCAGGCATGATGGAACCTGGGGATGGCTGCACGCCAGGAAATCCGCGGAGCGCGTAAACGCCCGGACCTTGAACCCGTGTGCTTTTAACAATAAAGATAACGCCCTGCACACAGACACATCATCATCGACGATATAGATCGTATGCCCGGGATTGCTCATTGAGCATCCTTTGTATCTACAGGA
>JBAYMQ010000127.1:0-4208 GCA_041663465.1 Candidatus Omnitrophota bacterium
AGGACTTTAGCCACTCTTCTTCCCCCAAAGAAAAACCTTATCCCGCGGCTTCACCGGAACTCCAAGCTTTATCCCAACCAGCGCGCCTTTGGAAGCGATCTTCACATCACGGTGTTCGATCTGCAATTCTGAAACCCTTGAGAAAAAAACGGCCGTGGTCTTACCAAAGAGCAGTATTTCGTCCCCAACTCGGACACAGGCGCTTCTGAGCGACACTTCGGCCACGCCGATGCGGCGATAGTAATTTGTGACTTCCCCCAGAAAAACCTTATCCTTCCCGCGCGATCCGGCAGGGCTCCCGATATCATCCGGACTCCCGGTATAAAAACCCGTTTCAAAACCACGGTTGAAAACCGTCTCAAGTTTTTTGCGCAACAACTTTTTCAGAGCTACGCTCAGTTTCCCTTTGGAAAACGCGTCAATAGCCCTGCGGTACACTGATGTTACCACCTGCGAATATTCGGGGGAGCGCATCCTTCCCTCGATCTTAAAACCGCTGACCCCCGACTTGGCCAACTTATCTATAAAATCTATAGTACACAGATCTTTCGCGCTCAGGACATAATCTTTTCCTAAAATATACTCGTCCCCCCGCGCGACATCCTTGATCAAATACTCGCGCCTGCACGGTTGTAAGCACTCTCCCCGATTGGCGGATTTTTTGAAGAAATGCTGCGATAAAAAACACCTGCCGGATATACTCACGCACATGGCTCCGTGAATAAACACTTCTATCTGACAATCCAAGCCTTGTTCTTTTATGCGCTGCGCGATGTTTTTGATATCGGAGAGACCGCATTCCCTGGCCAGGACAATTCGTTTAATGCCCAATCCTGAAAAGAACTTTACCGAGGGGAAATTTGAAACACTTGCCTGGGTTGAAAGATGCACCGGGATATCTAATTCATGAGCAAGCTGCACAACACCCATATCCCAGCATATCACGGCATCAACCCCGGATTTTTTAGCCTGCAACAGGATCTTCCTGATCCTGCGGATCTCGCTATCATAAACTATCGTATTAAGCGTTAGATACCCTTTTCTGCCGTTCCGGTGCAGCAATCCCATTACCTTGCCGATTTCAAGACTGTCGAAGTTCTCAGCCGCGCGGCGCATGTTATGATCTTTGACCCCGAAATAAACAGCGTCGGCCCCGGCGTCTATGGCGCTTCGTAACGAAGGCCAATCTCCCGCGGGAGATATTAATTCAGGGATCACGCGCTTTGTTTTTTTCATGAATTACTGAATTCCGGCCGCTCTTTTACATACAGGGGCAATGACGCTTCCTGCTTGCCGTCTATAGCCAGATCAATAGAATACTCTCCCAGTTTCTCCAACTGGATCCCCTGGATATTCAGGATCAAATTCGCCGACCCCGAACGCTGCTGATCTGAAAAATTCATAGTCAAGTCGCCCTGCGCCGGAGGGATCACGTTTTTTCCGTCGATATCGACGAAATGCACCGCCACTTTATGCTCGCCTCGCTCTATCTTCTCAAATCTGGCCCTCAAAACAATGGTGCACCGGGGATACACCAAAGGGACCTTTGTTGCCCAGATGGTGTCAAAAGCGCCCAATACATTGAGCTTGCCCGCGTCTGCCGTCGCCGCCTCGCACAACGAGAAAATTTCTATTTGCATCACGCCCTCCTTTTACACAACAACACTGATCCGGTTCTCACCGAATTCCACCACATCCCCCGATCGGAGCTTTCGACGGATACGGAACTCGACTTCTCCGTTAACCTTGATCGAGCCCGACTGCACGAACTGCCTGGCTTCAGCCCCATTCGCGACAAGATCCATCGCCTTAAGCATATTATCCAACTCTATAAATTTTGTTTTTAGTTTAAATTCCACGATCACCTCATTTTTTTAAACCGAACGCCGGATGCTTGACAATCAGCCGCAGGGAGCGTTTAAGCAAACTCTTACCCGGCTCTTTGCGATGCCACGGTGAAGCTCCTGAAGGATGCGGCAGCGGAATAACATCAAAACAATACCCGTCGCGTGTTACTGAAAATTTGCGGCCTATTATCTGATCGAGTTTCTGCGAAGGGAGGAATTGCGCAATAGCCAGTTTGCCTACAGGAATGACCAGGTCCGGCCGCAAGATCTCCAATTCCCGCTCGAGCCAAGCGGCGCAATTCAACACTTCCTCAGGTGACGGCACGCGATCTCCGCCCGCGGGGTTTTTCCCGGGGAAACACCGGCACACGGCGGCCATATATATAGAAAAGCGGAATTGTTCTTCACTCATTCCGGACGCATCTTTAAACCAGCGAAAAAGAGTCTTGCCGGCGGTCCAGGCGAACGGCCGGCCCAGCTTAGGTTCCTTATCCCCCGGAGCCTGGCCAACCAACAGGACCTTACTTATTACCGGCCCGCCGCTGACCACTGGAGGATACATGCGCGGGCACATCCGGCAATGCCGCAATTTGTCAACATGTTCGGAAAGTTTTTTGGCGATATCCATATTACTCAAGAGAAAGCAGCGCTTTATTGGCAGGATATTTCTGAAGCAACTCTACAAGGTTTCTTGCTCCTTCAACGGCGCCGCGTTCAAGCAGATCGCGCCGGAGCTTATCCGTGGCGATGAGTTCATCGGGAGGAACAAGAAGCTCTCTCTTCCGCGTGCCGCTGCGGGCGATATCAATCGCGGGGTAAATTCTCTGATTGGCGATCTCGCGCGACAAATAGACTTCCATGTTACCTGTACCTTTAAACTCCTCAAAGATCACTTGATCCATGCGGCTGCCGGTATCTACCAGGATAGTCCCCAGGATGGCGATGGACCCTCCGTTCTCGATCTTTCGCGCCGCGCCGAAAATTCTGCGCGGAACCTCAAGCGCCCTGCTGTCTACCCCGCCGGAGAGTGTCCTGCCGCTGGAATTCCGCTGCGCGTTGTGAACGCGCGCGAGTCTGGTCAAAGAATCGATAACTATCATGACATTCTCCCCTGCCGCAGCCTGGCTGAACACCTCGCGCATCAACTCATCGGCTGTGCGCACATGATTATCGTAATCCTGATCGGAAGAAGACGCGCGCACTTCGCCTGGGACAGCGCGTTTAAAATCCGTGACTTCTTCAGGCCGCTCGTCAATAAGCAGGCTATATAACTTCATTTCCGGGTGGCTTCCCGCGACTGCCTGGCAGATATGCTTCAGGAAGGTGGTCTTACCCGAACCCGGGGGAGCAACGATCAAACCGCGCTGCCCCATCCCGATAGGACAGATCAGATCCATAGCCCGCATGGTAAGCTCTTTACTGCCGTTCTCAAGAAGAATACGCGGCGCGGGATCAATAGCCGTCCCTTTCATGAAATTACGCTCCGCCTCATCTACGGAACGTGCAGGGCGGAAATGATTTTGTGGATTGAAATTATTGGGGCGTCGGTTAGGAAAGTTCAAGTTAGGTTATAGAATATGTTGTCAGGAGAATTTGCCGCCATAGCTTCGATCTGTTAAATTGTATCACAAAATTAGTCAAAAAGTTACATAATTGCGCGAGCTCGGAATAGGCTTTAGCGCGATTGCGAAGTCCGGATTACGAAAACATATAATCTTATCCGGCCTTTTTCTTCTGCGACGCCTTGAGGGCCTTTATCTTATGAACGGCCTTTTTCCCTATAGCGGGCTTTTTCTTAGCGACAATCTTCCTCTTTTGGGCATACTCTTTCTTCGCGACAATCTTTTTTTCCTCACTACCCTGCTTCTCATCTATATGGTTTATGTGAGCGAGAGATGTTTCTTCAGGCTTAGAGTCTATGCCGGCCTTTAATGAATTGCCCGCTTTACGGCGCGCGAAACACTCACGGCAATATACCGGACGATCTCCTCTGGGTCTGAAAGGCACCTCACATTCTTTTTTGCAATCCGCGCAAATAATTTTATACATCACCCTGTTTTTGCTGCGGTGACTATTATCACGCCTTTCCGCGTTCCCAGGATCAACCTGAACCGGCTTTTGAACCGGGGCAGGAAGGGGTTTCGATTCAGCCATCCTCGCGGGCGAAACACGGCTAACCAGAATATCGACCTTATTTTCCAACGCGGTCAACCGCTGTTGAATCTTATTCAGCATTAACGGGATATCTGTATAATTCACGGGACTATTATCCATTCCACTCCTTACTCAAGTTATCAAGCGGGAACAAATCGGTCGCGGTGCGTACCAATTCGAACCGCTGCCGAGATCAAGACAACGATC
>JBAYMQ010000128.1:0-4156 GCA_041663465.1 Candidatus Omnitrophota bacterium
ATAATAAAGTTATGAAAAAAATTATATGTTTAGCGCTGGTATTTATTTTTTTCGGCCATGCCGCTTACGCGCTGGATCTTGACGGTATGAAAGAGCATTTTCTCAGGGGCGAATGGAAGGAGGCTATCCGCGAAGGCGAATCTCTGCTGGGCCTCGCGAAACGCGATTCCGAGAACCTCGATCAGCTTTATTATTATCTGGCGTTAAGCTATATGAAGGATCGTAATTATCTGCGCGTATCGGATATCTGCGAGATCCTTCTTGAGGAGTTCCCGTCCAGCAAATTTGTGCCGCAGGCGCATTACGTGTTGATAGACGCGTACGCGAGCAATAATAATTTTACCGCGGCGCAGGCCAGCGCGGCCTCATTCCTGCAAAAATATCCGGGTAATGAGCATGCGCGGGAAGTTGAAGTTTTGTCGGCAAAGTTCGGGAGCATGGCCGGCGACAGCCGGATATCGCCTGCGGCAGCGTCCACGCCGGGTAACGATGCTTCGGATATGGATATAGTTTTAGCGTCTGATCCTGCCGGGAATGCGGGGCCGGAGGTTTTCTGGGTCCAGGTAGGCGCGTTCTCGAATGTCAGGAATGCTGATAATCTCGCGTCAAAGCTGAGCGCTGCGTCTTACGCGACTACGGTTTCGCCGTCGGAGGCAAAAGGTAAATCCATATACAAAGTGCGCGTGGGCCCGTATTATGCCCGCGCGGATGCCCTGGGTGTATCTAAGAAATTAAGCCGGCAGGGATATCCGACCAAGGTCATTCCGTAAATTAATGAAACCGCGATTGATTTTTTTGATGGGACCGACCGCCTCAGGCAAGACCGAAGTTTCTCTTTCGCTGGCGCGTAAGATAGGCGCCGAGATAATTTCGTGTGATTCGATGCAGATTTACGAGGGAATGGATATTCTGACATCCAAACCTTCCCGGCAGGCGCGCAAGAAAGTCAAGCATCATTTGGTGGATTTTGTGCCTCTGGCGCGGGAGTATAATGTTTCGCAGTACCGGACCCTCGCGCTGAGGAGGGTGGCGCAGATCCTCAAAAAAAGAAAAGTGCCGTTGTTTGTCGGCGGGACCGGGTTGTATATGACGATGCTTGTCGACGGTATATTCGAGATGAAGACCGAAGACGAAAAAGTGCGCGGGAAACTGTATCGCACGGCGGAGAGGCGCGGGAGCGGCGCGCTTCATGAGAAGCTGGCGCGCGTTGATCCCGCTGCCGCGGAAAAGATCCACCCTAACGATACCAGGCGGCTTGTGCGCGCCCTTGAGGTGTATGAGGTTACGGGCAGGCCGATCACGGAATTGCAGAAGACCAGGGTAGGACTGGGCCGCGATTTCGATATAAAGATATTTTGCCTGGATGTGGCCCGCGATGAATTGTATCGCAGGATAAACGCGCGGGTGGAGGCGATGTTCCGGCGCGGGCTTGCCGGAGAAGTGAAAAGGCTGGCCGGGAAAAAATTGAGCAGGACGGCGGCAGCCGCTATCGGGATCCGCGAAGTCGCGGAATATAGCTCGGGAGCGGTGAGCCTCGGCGAGGCGAAAGAGCGGATGAAACAGAATACGCGCAATTACGCGCGCCGCCAGCTTACGTGGTTCAGGAAGGATAAACGGGTGCGTTGGATCCCTCTTAGCGGGAGAGAAAGCGCCTATGAAGTGTGTTTAAAAATACAAAAGGGTTTAAATTAATGGAACGGGTATTGCTGGTAACGATCAAATTGCGTACTGAGCAGGATAATTGGTCTATAGAGGATCTGGCGCAGGAGATGGAAGAGCTGATCGGAGCGACCGATACGCTGGTTGTAGATAATATAACCTGCAATATAGATCTGCCGACGCCTAATTTTTTTATCGGCAAGGGGAAGGCCGAAGAGATCTCGATGATCGCTCTGGATGCCGATGTGGACGCGGTCATATTCAGCCATGATCTGTCCGGTACCCAGCAGCGTAATCTCGAGGATGTGATCGGCCGCAAGACTATAGATCGCACGCAGTTGATCCTGGATATTTTCGCTCATCACGCCAAGAGCCCTGAAGGAAAAATGCAGGTGGAGCTGGCGCAGCTGCAGTATTTGATGCCGCGGCTTCTCGGAAAGGGTCTCATATTGTCCCGCCAGGGCGGCGGCATAGGAACAAGCGGACCCGGCGAGACGAAGCTCGAGATAGACCGCAGGCGTATTAGAACCAAGGTCGACAAATTAACGGAGGACCTGCGTCACGTTAAATTGCACCGGGCGCGGGCGCGCAAGCAGCGTAAAGAAAACGCGGTGCCGTCCGTTGCGCTGGTCGGGTATACGAACGCCGGGAAATCCACGTTGTTGAACGCGTTGACCAGCGCCGATACGATCGTGCGTAACGGCTTATTCACGACGCTGGATCCTTTGTCCAAAGCGTTGAAATTGCCCAACGGCGAAAATATAGTGGTATCGGATACGGTCGGCTTTTTGCATAATCTGCCGCATAATCTGGTCGAGGCGTTCAAGGCGACGCTGGAAGAGGTTATTGAGGCGGATCTTTTACTGCATGTGCTTGATGTCAGCCATCCCAAGGCGGTCGAACACTACAAATCGGTTATTTCGGTGCTTGAGGAATTGAGCGCGGATGATAAGCCGATTTTTACCGTATTGAATAAGATCGATCTTGTTGAAGATCCCGCGCTGCTGCGCAATTGTGAAGCGCGTTATCCGGAATCTGTGCTTATCAGCGCGACGACAGGAAAAAACCTTCCGGGGCTTTTGGATAAGATCCAGGATAAGTTTAAGGACGCGGTCGCGACATTGCATATGCGTATTCCGCACACGCGCATGGATCTGGTCAGCCAGTTTTACAAAATAGGTAAGGTAGTAGATATTCAATATCAACAAAAATCGATCAAAATCACGTTAAACCTGCCGAAAGTCCTCTTGAACAAAATCCTTCGCGACAAAGACATCGAAGTAATCGAATAATTCCGGGGACACAGTACTAAATTCAACGAGGACTACCCCTGTTGGGGGTGTGTCACAAAGCGAGTTTGCAAAGCCTGTAAGGCTTTGCATGTCCGAGCGACTGACACACCCCCAACAGGGGGTAGCTGTGATTGCGAATTTAGTACTGTGTCCCCGGAACTGTTAGATTATCTAATTAATTTTATAACAAAAACTTGACAAGATTGTTATAATATGGTATATTCTTCATAGAGTTGAGGAGAAGAGTATGGGAACATTCGAGATACAAATAAGCCCTGATGAACCGGTATATGTGATCAGCGTTGTCAGTAAGCTGGTTGGAATACCGGTTTGGACCCTGCGGCAACTGGACAAAGCCGGTGTTGTGTGCCCGAAGCGCGTGGGTAAAAAGAGCCGGTTGTATTGCATGAAAGATATGCGCAGGCTTGAATATGTGCATTATCTGATGCAGGAAAAGCATGTGAACGTGCGCGGCATTAAGATCATTATAGAAATGGAACGCCCCGAATAATTTTTTTTACCTATATATTAGCAGTCTACCCGGTTGACTGCTAAAAGGGAGAGTGTATGAAGATCGAAAAACTTACTCAAAAATTACGCGAAGGTTTGGAACTTGCCGTGTCTCTGGCGCGTGAAAACAATAATCAGCAAGTCGAGCCGGAACATTTGATCCTTGCGCTTTTACGCCAG
The DNA here is from genome assembly GCA_041663465.1 of Candidatus Omnitrophota bacterium. GTDB lineage: Bacteria > Omnitrophota > Gorgyraeia > Gygaellales > Profunditerraquicolaceae > JAGOOP01. The sequence continues at coordinate 3,642 of JBAYMQ010000128.1, forward strand.
GATGAGAGCGTTCTAATCAATATTCTTGACGCTCTGGGCGCGCCTTCATTCGACATTATCAAGTCCGCTGAGGATGCGATAAGCGGTTTTACGCGCGTGGCCGGGAGCAGTGGTGAGCCTTATTTATCCCAGAGATCGGCAAAATTGTTCAAGGACGCCGAACATGAAGCAAATGGGCTCCATGACGATTTCATTTCAGTTGAACATATCGCGCTCGCGGAATTCTCTGATCCGCATTCCGCGCTTGTAATCGGGTTAAAGAAGCATAATATTTCAAAGGATTCTATTTTGTCCGCGCTTACCTCGATCCGGGGCAGCCAGCGTGTTACCGATGAGAATCCCGAGGCAAAATATAAACCGCTTGAGAAGTACGGCAAGGATCTGACGCAGCTTGCCAATCAGGGTAAACTTGATCCCGTGATCGGTCGCGATGACGAGATCCGCCGCGTTATTCAGGTTATACTTCGCCGCACTAAGAATAATCCCGTTTTGATAGGCGAACCAGGCGTCGGCAA
>JBAYMQ010000129.1:0-4155 GCA_041663465.1 Candidatus Omnitrophota bacterium
AAAGACGCGGATAATGTTTTTTCTTAGAGCCTCTCGCGACCCGAGAGGCTCTACGCTTTTATGCTTGACCGTGCCCCGATTGCCTCATATAATGAGATAAAGCGTAAACGGCTCTAGATCATATTGATTTAGCCCTGATATAATTCTCACTTTTCCCCAATTTAAAAGGAGTATTATCATGGACGCCAACAACAAGAGGAGCGTAGTTTTACTCGGGCATGCCCAGTCTGGGAAAACCAGCCTTGCCGAAGCCATTCTCTTCCGCTGCAAGTCAACGACCCGTAAAGGCACCAGCGCCGAAGGCAATACGGTCAGCGATTATAATTGGGATGAGATTGAACGTAAATCCTCTATTAACGCCAGTTTCATGTTTTGCGATTATCAGGATATCCGGATCCAGATAATAGACACGCCTGGTTTCGCTGACTTCTTGGGGGAAGTCCTAGCCGAGATCAGGGCTGTTGATAACGCGATCGTGGTTATTGATGCAAGCGCCGGAGTAGAAGTCGGGACTGAACGGGTCTGGCAGCTTTTGGAAGAGATCGGGATGCCGCGGTTGATCTTTGTGAATAAAGCCGATAAAGAGGGGATCGATAAAGATAAAATTGTCGCAGAGATAAGGTCTACTTTGTCACGCAGCGCGGTTGTGCTTGATACAACCGCTATAGAGTCATTAATGGAAGAGGTCGCTGAAAGCGATGATTCGCTTCTGGAAAAATACCTCTCGAACGGCAAGTTAACCATAGACGAGATCAAGACCGGGCTGCACCGGGCCGTGGATAACGCGAAAGTATTCCCGATAATATTCGGATCCGCATTGACGGATTCCGGTATCGATGATCTTCTCAAGGCTATTAAAGAGGATCTGGCGTCGCCCATTGAGCTGTCGCATATGCCTGTTGATGAAGGCGCGGTCGAACCTTCCGAAAACGCCCCGTTTTCAGCGTTTGTTTTCAAGAGTATCTTCGACCCTTATGTCGGCCAGTTAAGCGTTGCGCGCATATACTCGGGAAAACTTCTCGCTAACGCTACGTTCTACAATGTGACGCAAAAGAATATTGAGCGGTTCGGCCATTTGTATTTATTGCAAGGTAAAGAGCAGCGCGCGATCGACGTTGCCGGCGCGGGCGATATCGTGGCTATTCCTAAACTTAAATCAACCTGGACCAACGATACCCTCGCGGATCAGGCGCACCCGGTTGTGTTTAAGCCCATGGAGTTTCCCGAGGCCATGATGTCGGCTTCGGTTAAACCTAAAACGCGCCAGGACGATGAGAAGATCTCTCAGGCGCTTGCCAAGTTGACCGCGGAAGATCTGACTTTCCATGAAAAGGTCGAGGCCGAAACGAAAGAAATGATAGTCTCGGGGATGGGCGATCTGCATCTCCATATAATGATAGGCAGGCTCAAGAAGCGCTTCAATGTTGATGTGGATATGGGCAAGCCCAAAGTTCCGTATAAGGAATCCATTGTCAAGACCGCGAAAGTGCAGGGTAAGTTCAAACGTCAGTCAGGCGGTAGAGGCCAGTACGGCGACGCCTGGATAGAGGTCCGGCCTCTGGAGCACGGAAGAGGGTTCGAATTTGTGGATAAAATCGTGGGCGGAGCGATCCCCAGGAATTTTATCCCTTCGGTTGAGAAAGGCGTGCGCGCGGCTATGTCGCAGGGGGTCCTTGCCGGCTATCCTGTTGTGGATATTCAAGCCATCCTGTACGACGGTTCGTACCACGACGTGGATTCGTCGGATATGGCGTTTCAGCGCGCGGGATCCATGGCGTTGCGCAAGGCAGTCCTCGCGGCAAGCCCCGTGCTTTTGGAACCCATTATGGAGATCGAGGTGTATATCCCGGAAGAATATCTGGGCTCGGTGTCAGGCGATTTGAATTCGCGCCGCGGCAGGACCTTGGGGATGGAAGTAAAAGGAAGGGTCCAGGCGCTTAAGGCGAGCGTTCCGTTATCAGAAACATTCACTTACGCAAACGATTTGCGTTCCATGACGCAGGGCAAGGGCAGCTATACCATGAAGTTCTCTCATTATGAGACAGTGCCCGGTAAGATCGCCGCTCCCATCGTCCAGGCGTTTCAGGCGCGTCATCAAGAAGAAGAATAATAACTAAAGGAGCTGGATCACGTGAAAATAGGAATCGTAGGAACAGGTGTATTTACGCAGGGCAAAGCGAATCTGGTTGATGCCAGGATCAAGCAGCTCAGGATTATGTTCAATTCAGCCAAGGAAGTTTTTATTCAGGTTGAAATCGTGATCGATGAAGGGAAGATCTTTGAGTGCGATGGCATTATATGCCCCGCAGACAAGAAACTCGATCTTGTCGTAGCGGATATTGAATTCGTCGAAACGCGCCTTTCCCGTAACCCGCCCGATGCCGAAAAAAACCTGTTGACCAGATTCAAGGAACAACTGGATAAAGAGGGGCTGGTGTGCGATGTAGCGTTGACCGCGGCGGAACGCGAATTGATCTCGGGGTATTCCATGTTGTCGATGCGGCCGGTGTATCTGGCGCAGCCGGCAGAATTAGAGAATAAAGAGAAATTATTGTGTGACGCGTACGCTCATTTCGGCTACATCAGTTTCTTCACCGCCGGCGATAAAGATTCGCATGGCTGGTCGATCCGGCGGGGGGCTACGGCCTGGGACGCGGCTGGCGCGATCCATTCGGATATCCAAAAGGGGTTTATCCGCGCCGAAGTCGTTTCATTCAATGATCTGGTTGCCGACGGAAGCCTGTCAAAGGCGAAATCGAATAATCATGTGCGGCTCGAAATGAAGGAATATGCCGTGCAGGACGGGGATTATCTTGTAATTCGGACTAATAAATAAATATTCATGTACCGTTATCAGACACGTGAAAGGAATCGCAGATGATTAAGATCAAGCGCGCGTTGGTGAGTGTATCGGATAAAGCAGGCATCGTTGAGCTGTGCGAGGTGTTGGCTAAGTTCGGCGTTGAAATTTTGTCGACGGGCGGAACCGCCAAAGCGCTTATGGAGCATAATATCATGGTCAAGGAAGTGTCCGATTATACCGGTTTCCCCGAGATGCTGGATGGCAGGGTCAAGACCCTGCATCCGAAGATCCACGGGGGGCTGCTCGCTCTGCGCCAAAATACGCAGCATATGGAAACGCTTAAAGAGCACAAGATCGGACTCATAGATATGGTTGTGGTGAATTTATATCCCTTTGAAAAAACTATCGCGAGCCCGGGGGTAACAAGGGAACACGCGATCGAGAATATAGATATCGGCGGGCCGTCTATGCTGCGATCCGCTGCCAAGAACCATCAATCGGTTGTGGTTGTGTGCAATCCTAACCAGTATCACGGTATCATCGCCGAATTAAATCAGAATAACGGCGCTATCTCTGAAGAAACCGCCCGGATTTTCGGCCAGGAGGTTTTCAGGACGACGAGCCACTACGATCAGGCGATCTTCAAGTATTTAAGCGGTCAGCATGGCGAAGTCTCTCACGGCGAAAAATTCGCGCCCGAGATGTCCGTACAGTTCATAAAGATGCAGGATCTTCGTTACGGTGAAAACCCGCATCAGTCAGCCGCGTTCTACCGCGACGCCAAAGATATCGCGGGGGTGGCGGCGTTAAAACAGCTTTGGGGCAAGGAATTGTCGTTCAATAACATCCTCGACGTGAATGCCGCGGTCAATATTGTCAAAGAGTTCGAGAAACCGGCGGTCGTATTTGTTAAACACAACAATCCGTGCGGTGTCGCGGAGAACGACGATATCATGAAAGCATTTAATCAATCCTGGAACTGCGATGCGTTGTCCGCGTTCGGGGGTATCGTCAGCGTCAACCGGCCTATCGATGAAAAATTGGCCCGCGCCATAGCGGGGGCCGGCTTTCTTGAGTGTATTGTCGCTCCGTCGTTCGACACGGACGCGCTTGTGTTGTTAAAGGCGAAAAAAAACGTGCGTCTTCTGGAATTGCCGCAATTGACGACGAGGCGCGAGCAGTTTGATTTCAAACGTGTGGGCGGCGGGTTACTTGTCCAGGATGAGGATATGCTGACGCTCGATGCGTCGAAACTGAAAGTGGTTACGAAAAAGAAACCGGCGGCAAAAGATATGGACGCGCTTATTTTTGCCTGGAAGGTGGCCAAACACGTTAAATCCAACGCGATCGTC
>JBAYMQ010000130.1:0-4147 GCA_041663465.1 Candidatus Omnitrophota bacterium
ACAAGTATTTTGATAAGCGCGGTATTACGCCTGAAACGGCCAGGACCTTCAGATTGGGTTTCGCGCGTGACGGGTGGGATGATCTCGTCAAGCATTTGACAATAAAAAAACTTGAACACGGCCTGGCTGAAAAAGCGGGGCTGATCCTCGCGGGACAGAACCACGGATATTATGACCGTTTCCGCAACCGGATCGTGTTCCCGATAGCCGACGTGAAAGCGAATGTCCTGGGTTTTGGCGCGCGCGTCCTGGATCAGTCGCTGCCCAAATATATAAATTCTCCTGAAACGCCCGTTTACGTCAAAGGCAATCATTTATACGGCCTTAATCTGGCGAAAGAATCTATCAAGGAAGAAGACCGGGTCGTAGTAGTGGAAGGGTATCTTGACTGCATCATGCCGTATCAGGCGGGCTTGCGCAATATTGTCGCGTCGCTGGGCACGGCTCTCACTCCGAACCAGGCGCGGCTATTAAAGCGTTACACGCATAACGTCTGCCTTGTCTATGACGGCGATATGGCGGGGCAGATGGCAAGCGTACGCAGCCTTGATATTTTTATCGACGAAGGGATCAATCTGACGGTCGCGGCATTGCCGCAAGGCTTCGACCCGGATTCATTCGTAAAAAAGAACGGCATAGGTCAATTTAAAGACCTCGTGGATCACGCGGATTCTATTTTCGATTATAAACTGAAGTTTTTAACCCGGCGCGGGGATCCCGATCAGATCGAAGGCAAGGCGCAGGTGATCTCGGAAATGCTGCCGACCATAGCGCGTTTCAGGAACGCGGTCCTGAGGTCTGAATATATCAAAAAGCTATCCGACATACTGGGTGTCGATGAACTCGCGCTGCGTGAGGAACTCGCTAAGGTTAAGACCGGCGCACGCCTGGATGAAACGGCCACCGGTGCGGCATATCAGAAAATACAGATAAATCCGACTGAGCAGTTATTGATCAAGTTAATGTTTGAGGAAACGGCGATCATAGATCAAATGAGGGATATGATAGATCCGGACGATTTTCAGGATAACCGCACGTCACGGATCGTGCAATTGATGCTTGATATGACCGCCGAGGGCAAGACTTTCACTCCTAATGTCATCGTGAACCGGCTTGGATCCGACGATACGATGAAGCTGATATGCGAGTCTACTTTCCTGCCCGATGTCCCGGACAATGAAAAAAAACATGTTATCGAAGATTGCATTCATAGATTAAAACGGACAAGATCAACGGTCCGCAAGCAACGACTGCAGGCTGAGATAAAAAAAGCACAGGATAAGGGCGATCACGAATTGCTCAATCGATTGTTTAATGAATTCCATAGTCTTACCAAAAAGGGGTTAAACCTATGAAAAAGAAGATCTATACCAAAGAGGATGTTGAAAAAATAATCACCCTGGGCAGGCAAAAAGGCTTTGTCACATATGACCAGGTCAACGACCTTTTGCCGGAAGGCGTCTCGTCGTCCGAGGATATTGATAAGATCTTCGACATTCTGGGCGATGAAGAGATACAGATCGTTGAGACCGAAGAAGAGGTCGCCGCTGAAGCCGAAAAGGACGCGGCAAAGAGAGAAGAAGAGAATTTAATTGAGGCGGCTGCTGAAGAACAGGTTTTTCCGCTCGATGATCCCGTTAAGATGTATCTTAAACAAATGGGGTCTATCTCTCTTTTGTCGCGGGAAGAAGAGATCGACCTGGCCAGGAAAATTGAAGACGCCGAACTCAAGCTTAAAAACGCGGTCCTGACCACGCGTTTCGCCTATAACGAGATCATGTCGGCCGCGACCGATGTCCTGGCGGGTACGCTGAATCCCGAAGAGGTCGTTAAGGGGGAGATCGATACCAATCCGAAGAACATTATAAGAAAATTCCGTCGTATTACCGATAAGATAAAGCGGACGCGGGACGATAAGAAGATCGTCGAATTGCTCATCAGCTTTAATTTTACCACTTCGGTCATCGAAAAAGTGGTAGTGAACCTTCAGAAAATGATCAAAGAGATCGAGAACATAGACCGGTGTAAAAAGGGATCGCCGGCGCGAAAAAAGGTTTTGCTGAAGCGTATCGGTGAACCGTACGCGAAAATGAAAGAGCAGATGAAACTGATACGTTCGGCGCAGCTCAAATTCAACCACGCCAAGGAACGTCTGGTAGCGGCTAATCTGAGGCTTGTCGTCAGCATCGCCAAAAAATACAACAACCGGGGGCTTTCTTTCCTGGATCTGATACAAGAAGGGAACATCGGGCTTATGCGCGCGGTTGAAAAATTCGAATATAAGCGCGGATACAAATTTTCGACTTACGCGACGTGGTGGATAAGGCAGGCAATCACGCGCGCCATCGCGGATCAGGCGCGTACTATCCGTATCCCGGTTCATATGACAGAAACTATAAATAAGATCATCCGTTTCACGCGCGTCTTCCTGCAAAAATACGACCGGGATCCAAGTCCTGAGGAAATAGCGCAGAAGATGCGGTTGTCGCAGGAGAAAGTTAAGGCTATTCTTAAGTTCGCGCAGAAGCCCATCTCGCTGCAAATGCCCATCGGCGATGAAGGCGACACTCATTTTGGCGATTTCATCCAGGATAAAAAGGTCGCGTCCCCGGCGAATACCGCGGTACGGTCGATGTTAAAAGAAGAAATGAATACTATCCTCGACACGCTCAACGATAAAGAAAAAAAGATACTGGTTCTGCGTTTCGGTATAAATGACGGCTGCGCGCATACGCTTGAGGAAGTGGGCAATATCTTCAAGGTTACCAGGGAGCGCATCCGCCAGATCGAAGCGAAGGTTTTAAAGAAATTGCGCCATCCGACGCGTTCGCGACGGCTCCGCTCGTTCCTGGATATGTCCCTGGCCCATGAGCGTGAATTTTAGCCGCCTGGTATTAATAGTCACATTTGTAATTGTCTGGTTCGGATATTCCTCCGCGGCTGACATGATATACAAGGCGCGTGTTTGTGTCAAGGACGCCTGCGTTAACGCGGAAATAGCTGATACCGACGGTGCCCGGATGACGGGTCTGATGTACCGTGGATCATTGGCGGAAAACGGCGGGATGTTGTTTGTTTTTCCCGGACCGGGAAGATATAGCTTTTGGATGATGAATATGCGGTTTCCGCTTGACATCATCTGGATCGATGAAACGCGCAGGATCGTTGATATCAAAGCCGGCGTCGAGCCGTGCGCAGCGGGTTCCTGCGAGAGCATTTTGCCTCGTTCGGACGCTCTCTACGTCCTTGAAGTTCCGGCAGGTTTTACCCTCAGGCACCAAGCCGCTATTGGCGATACCGTATCCATAACTCATATAAAAAGTGATAGATTTTGAAAACGAACTGAACCCATCCCAGCTTGATGCCGTGCGGACCACGGACGGCCCGTTGCTGGTTATTGCGGGGGCGGGTTCGGGTAAAACAAGGGTTATTGAATATCGCGTCCTGTATCTCGTTCAGCATGACGTACAGCCGCAATCTATCCTGCTGCTTACCTTCACCCGTAAGGCCGCGGCGCAGATGCTTGCCCGCGCCAGCCGCCATGATATACGCTGCAGTTATGTTGATGGGGGGACCTTTCATTCTTTTGCCTACCGCATACTCAAAAAATACGCCTCGCGACTCGGTTTCAAGACCTTCACCATACTTGACGAAGCCGACGCCGAAAACGCCGTGAACCTTTGCGTGGGAAAATTGGGGCTGGGCGAAAAGGACAAGCGCTTTCCCCGGAAAGACACGCTGCGCAAGATTATCAGCATGGCGATCAACAAGAACAAGGACATTCAGGATGTCGTCGAGGCCGAATACCCGGATTTCACCGGACATGTGCCGTCTATAGAAAAGATCCGGGACGCGTATGGCAGTTACAAGCTTGAAAAGGGATATCTTGATTACGACGATTTGCTCGTGTTCCTGGCTTTATTGCTGTCGCGATACGAAGACATACGCAAGGAAATCTCGGGCAAATACCGTTATATTATGGTTGACGAATACCAGGATACAAACAAACTTCAGGCGGATATAACGTTTTTTCTTTCGCGGGACCACCATAATTGCATGGCCGTGGGAGACGATGCTCATAGCATTTACGGGTTCCGCGGCGCGTCGCATGAGAACATAATGGAGTTTCCCAGGCGTTTCCCGGACT
>JBAYMQ010000131.1:0-4143 GCA_041663465.1 Candidatus Omnitrophota bacterium
AAAATCCATTTTTTTAGACCGTTCCCGGATCTTGTCGGCTACGTAATCAAGAGAGTCGGCGACAATAGTATTAATGATCATGATCGGCGTAGATATATTCTGCGATGACCCGACGGCCCGGAATTCGAACTTCATGCCCGTGAACGCGAACGGGGACGTGCGGTTGCGGTCGGTCGTGTCTTTATTGAAGCGCGGCAGGCGCGCTAAACCCAGATCGATAATATCATGTTTTGAAACGCTTTTCTTCGCGCCCTTCTCGATCGTATTAAGGATCCCGTCAAGCTGCTCTCCCAGGAACACGGACATGATCGCCGGAGGCGCCTCATTGGCTCCAAGGCGGTGTTCGTTGCCTGCCAGCGCGATACTCGCGCGCAACAGATCCGCGTGCAGGTATACGGCCCGCAGAACAGCTACCAGCATAGTCAAGAACTGCAGATTATCCTCGGGTGTTTCCCCGGGATTCAAAAGGTTGTTCCCTTTATCATCAGCCAGCGACCAATTCACATGTTTGCCGCTGCCGTTAACTCCGGCAAAGGGTTTTTCATGCAAGAGGCACACCATATTGTGGCGCAACGCGACCTTTTTCATGATCTCCATAAGGATCAGATTGTGATCGGTGGCGAGATTGGACTCTTCAAAGATCGGGGCGAACTCATATTGATGCGGCGCCACCTCGTTATGCCTGGTCATAACCGGGATCCCGAGTTTATAAGCTTCCTCGGCAACCTCAAACATATAATTGACCACCCGCTCCTTGATGGCGCCGAAATATTGATCCTCCAGCTGCTGCCCCTTCGGAGACGGCGCGCCGACCAAAGTCCTGCCGGTCATAATCAGGTCTTGCCTGAGATTATAAAAATTTTTATCTATAAGAAAATATTCCTGTTCCGGGCCGCAGGTCGAATACACCTTTTTTACGTCCGCATGCCCGAACAGTTTCAATAGCCGTATTGCCGACCGGTTGACCGCTTCATCCGAACGCAAAAGCGGCAGCTTTTTATCGAGCGCCTCTCCGTGATACGAAACAAAGATCGTGGGGATACACAAGGTCTTTCCAGACGCGCTCTCGATGATGAAGGCGGGGCTTGACGGATCCCAGGCAGTATAGCCGCGCGCTTCAAACGTCGAGCGGACTCCGCCGGAAGGGAAGCTGGAAGCGTCGGGCTCACCCTGAATAAGTTTCGATCCGGAAAATCGTTCAATGACTCTCCCCGGGCCTGCGAAAGAAATAAAACTGTCATGCTTCTCGGCCGTAAGCCCGGTCATAGGCTGGAACCAATGGGTATAATAGGTGGCGCCTTTCGAAATCGCCCATTTTTTCATCGCGCCGGCTATTTCATTCGCTTGTTCCAAGCTGATCACGATGCCCTCATCCATCCACCGCATGAAAGCGTCACAAGTCTTCTTCGTGATATGCTTCTTCATCGTGCTGATACTAAACGTATTTTCTCCAAAATATGAAGACACCTTCTCCGGCAACATGTTCTTTTTAAAATCGACCGATTTAATATTCAGGACAACTTCTTTTCGGATAGACATAGCGGTCTCCTTCAATTCATTTCTCGTGTTTTTTAAAAACTGCGATCAATTCATCCGGGGTCGCGGCATCTCCGAATTCCCGTCGGAACATCCGATCATTGAGCAATTTGGACAATGTCGCCAGCAGTTTCAAATACACATTCAGGTCTTCCGGGTTAGTTCCCATAAGGAACAAATGGTTCACTTCATGGCCGTCAACAGACTGAAAATCCACGCCCTGTTTTGACCTGCCAAACGCCACCACGACCCCCTTTACAGACCGTGTCGGGCAGTGAGGGATAGCGACATGATTGCCTATACCCGTGGATCCGAGCTTCTCCCTCTCCATCACATGCTTAATAAAGTCCCCCTCGTCCGAGACCCGCCCCTGCTGCGCGAGGACATCCGCGAGTTCACGGATCGCGTCCTCTTTGGTAACAGCCTTCAAGTCCATTACGCAGGACTCTTTCGTCAAATAATCTGAAAATCTCATTAGGGACCCATCTCCTTATATAAGGTCTCTACCATAGCCGGATTCTTCACCATAACGACAGGGCAGGGTGAACGCCTTAATATCCGCTCACCTTCATCATAAAAAACATCGGCGCGGGACGCCATCTCTTTCAACTCTCCCATAACAAGAAGGTCGGCGTGCAATTCCTGGGTTTTATTGAGCACTTCGTCGCTGATAACGCCCTTCATAAGGCAACCTTCGAACTCGATATTTTTCTCTTTCGCCATTTTGGAGATACGTTCCAAAATAGCCGCGCCCTGCTGTTCGAGATCGCGTTCATATACCCGGGCCTCAACATCCACAAAAATACGGCTCTTAAGCAGATCCTGCAACACCTTCACGTTAACAACATATAATGCGACCAGTTTTACCGATAAAAGCTTTGCGAGCGCGATCGCGTACTTAGCCGTTACCAGCGAGCCCGACGAACCTGCGATAGACACTACGATCGTACGTAAAACCATACGCGTCAAGCCTCCTGTTTACTGTTGTTTGGCCTTGGCTTTTTTTATAAGCTTCAACATGGAAAAACTGTCCCTGGATTCTTCATCCAGGCGCTCCGCGATATATTTTACCGTATCCTGGTAATAAGGAATGTATATTTTCTCAAGCGCGTTGACCTTGCGGATGGTTTTTTGCGCCTCTTCAGCCAACCGCAGCAATGTTATCTTTTTTTCCGCGAGCCGCGCCAACAGCGTCATAACCGACTTAAACCGTTCGATCGCTTCATCGACATACAGATTCACGCCGTGCGGGCTGTAATACGGCGGCCGGTCTTTGATCTCAAGGGAGATGACCGGGACGGTTACGCCCATGACGCGGCGATGCGAAATCGACAATTCGTTTTTTATGTCGACCGCGTACGACATGGCCTCGCAGCGCTGCCGGCCTGACGCCACCACCGCGCGATCAACGATCTTGTAGGCGGCCGCGAGCGCCTCATCGACTTTCCGCTGGTGCTCATCCACGCTATCTATGATCGCCGTGAGTTCCGAAAGCAGGATACGCCGCTTCTCATCGAGCAGTTCGTAGCCTTCCCTGGTCAATATCAATGACTTGCGCGTCTTGAGCAAGTTTGTCTTTGTCGCCGCAATATTTACTTTCACGTTTCGCCGCGATATTTATAATGATTATTAATATCTTCTTCCTTGATACGAACCAGTTCATCCCGGGGCAGAAGAGATAACACGTCCCATCCCAGATCAAGGCCCTCTTCAAGCGTCCTGCGCTCATAGGGCCCCTGCGACAGGAATCTTTTCTCGAATTCATCTCCGAACTTCATGTACGCGTGATCCAAAGGCGACAACTCTTCTTCGCCGATGATAGAAGCCAGCGCGCGGATATCCTTGACGTGAGCGTAGAACATGAACAACTGGCTCGACAACGAAGGATGATCGTCCCGGGTAAGCCCATGGCCGATATTATCCTTCATCAACCGCGACAAAGACGGAAGGCCGGCGACCGGAGGGTAGATCCCGCGCGCGTGCAACTCTCTCTCGAGCACGATCTGTCCTTCGGTTATATATCCGGTCAGATCCGGGATCGGATGGGTAATATCATCGTTAGGCATGGTTAATATCGGCAGCTGCGTAATGGAACCGTTCACCCCTTTGATCATGCCGGCGCGTTCATACAAGCTGGCCAGATCGCTGTACAAATATCCCGGATATCCTTTACGCGCCGGGATCTCTCCTCTGATCGTGGACAACTCCCGAAGCGCCTCGCAATAATTAGACATATCCGACATAATAACCAGCACATGCATATGCTTCTCGAATGCCAGGAACTCGGCGCAGGTAAGCGCGAAACGCGGCGTGAATAAACGCGCGATGGACGGGGAATCCGCGAGGCTTAAGAATATAGCCACCCGGTCCAGAACGCCCGATTCTTCAAAACTTTTTATGAAGAACCGCGCGGTATCGTATTTAACACCCATGGCGGCGAATACGACGCAAAATTTCTCGCCCTTGACCTGAGCCTGGCGCGCGATCTGAGTAGCGATCAGATCATGCGGCAGGCCGCTTCCGGAAAATATAGGCAGTTTCTGCCCCCGGACAAGAGTATTCATGACATCGATCGAGGAAATACCCGTTTCAATGATATTCTTAGGA
>JBAYMQ010000132.1:0-4077 GCA_041663465.1 Candidatus Omnitrophota bacterium
CTGGGCGAAGGGAAAGCCGCTATTGTTTTTGTCGAGTTCGCCCTTGGGAAAGGCCTGAGTTATAGCGCTCGTTCAGTGAGAGACGCCGTCAGATTCATCAATGGAGCGTTGGAACATGTTAATTCCAGGGCCGGGGGATTCGAGGCAAAAACTTACAGCGGATACTCGTTCTTTGAGGATTTTCATCGTATTGATTACTACGCCCATGGGATACAGTTCCCTGAAGGAGCGTTGGGCGAAGTCGCTCGCATATTGGATGGATATAAGCCCGGTAAGGACGGCGGGGATGAGCGGGCCTTAAGCGTCAAGGATATTGAGGAACTGCGGAAGCCGTTTAAAATGATCATTACCGATGTCGATGATTCTATAATCCCCGCCGGAAGGGTTTTAGAGCCTGAAACAAAACAATTGCTGGAAGAACTGATCTCCTTCAATGTCAAAGTAGTCCCGGTCAGCGGCAGGCTTTTAAGAGGGAGGCCGTCATCGGAGGGGATAAGAGAGACCCGGGGGGTAATGGATCTGTACGCGCGGCGTATGAGCCCGAAGAGCAGGGCCGGGCAATATCTTTATACTGAGGGGGGAGGCAGAGGATTCAAATTCGACGAACAGGGGGAGTTGATCGAAGAGCCGGTGTTTTATGAGCCGCTGTTTATGTTGTCCGATCCGCTAAGGGAAAAGAATATCAATATGTTGAACGGCGTTATTTCTTCCGCGGTTATTGAGGTCTCCCGGGCTAAGGGGTATGATCCCGGAGAGTTCTTGCCGGTTAACCGCAGGCCTCCGGAAAACCCGGTGTCCATGAATATTTCCGGGCGGTTGTCGCGCGTCCCCCGTGAAGTCCGGCAACAGATCGCACTGGCCGTTCAGGACGGGATTTTGAAGAACCCGCCTTTATACGGTATTAAAGCGGCCGCCACGTCTTTGGCGGTTGAAGTTGTTCGCGCGACCAAGGCTGACGCTTTTTGGCATTGTTTGTCCGTGTCGGGGATATCTCCCGAAGATGTCCTGGTGATCGGCGACAGCGATAATGATATAGCTATGCTTGACGCGTCGCGGCAGGCGACGAAACTTTTTGTCGGCCCCGCGCCGTATCAGGGAAAAGCGAAAGACGTGATTGTAACGCCGGTTCGGAACGCGGCCGGCGCGCGCTCCGCGCTGCGCTTAGTGCTTGACGCGTATATGGAACAATATTTATCGGAACAGAATATCATCGGCAAAGACGGCGGATTCGATTCTCCTGTCCCCGATTCAAAATCCTCGCGGGAGGCCGCGTTAGCCAGGGGCGATATGTTCAAGGATGAATATCTTATGGAACCCGGGGAAGTCCCGGCCGTTTTCCACGAATGTTTGAATGAATTATACCGCCGGGGATCTGATCCGGACTTGCTGATATTCCTGGCTACGGAAGCGCTTCCGCTTATCAAGGTGGCTCGTATTTTGTATATGTACGCGTATCCCTGGAAGAAAACCCCTGTTATTATAAGCCCTGAGGTGCATTATGGAGTGAATAACCAAAAGGCGGTAGACAATATCAGCGCGGATCTTAAGAAGGCGGGATTGAATATTAAAAATATCAACTCGGCAATTATCGACGGGACCAGCGACTCGGGAAAAACATTAGAGCTGTCCCGCCGCTTGATGATATCTCTCGGAGCGGGGCCTCTCAGGGTAATAACCTGCGCGCTTATACAAAATACCCGTTGGATGGTCTGCGAGCCCGATATCGTGGGAAAGCGGGTCTGGGGCACATGGATTTGCACATCCTGGTATAGAAGTATTTCTTCTGATATCGTCCGGTGTAACCTTGAGGATGAACTGGAGGAGGCCGCCCGGTCCTATATCCGCAGCCGGGTATCGCGGTTGGACGCGAGAGGCGTAACAGACGGCGGAGTGGCGCGCGAAAGCGTATTAAAAAGGTTATTTAACCGCCCTTACGCTCCGGCTGAAGGGGTTTTAGCGCTTCAACGCATGATCGCGGAAGCTATGAAGAACGCTCCCGGCAGGGCGGTTTTGCTTATGGTCGACGGGCCGTCAGGTGTAGGGAAGACTTCATTTGTGCGGCAGATAGAACGCCGCGGCGACGCGGTTATAGCGGTGCACCGGGACGATTATCTGGACGTACGGTACGGGAAATCCGGCCGGATCTATTCTTCTATTGATTGGCGGGGTTTGGCGCTCCGGGTGCAAGGGGTCGCCAGGTTAAAAACGGCGAGGCTTGTGATCTGCGAAGGCTACAGGGTTTCGGAAATAGGCGGCTATTTCGATCTGAAGGCGCTTATTATCGCCGGGCAGGGAACAAGACGGGACAATCTCGCGGCCGATAAATCGTTTTTAAGCAAAATGTCGTGTGATTACCGTAGACCTGGATTTTATTATGACCTCATCATTGATAACAGCGGAGCTCATAGATTGCCGCCGTCATTAAAAATCGATTTGCTTGCCGGCGCGGATGCGCGGGACGGGGGAAGAATAGAAAAATATGAAAGCAATGGCGTGAGAGTTTTTCTGGACGGCATGGCGAACGCGGGCGGCAAGTTCGACGATCGGGATCGCATTGGCGATATCCGGAAGGCGGCTGACGAGTTGTTTGCCGCGGGGGACGGTATGGAATTCCTGAGAGACATTACAAGGCTTCGCATGGAAAAATATCTCTCCGGGACGTTTTCCGGAGACGCGATAATGCGCGGTTATTGGGTGTCGCTTCACCCGCAGAGTTTCAGGAGATTCATTATCAATGATCTTAACGTGGAAGTAAAGATCCCGGGTGAAAAACACACGCATAGTTATGTTTCCCCGGAGGATTTTGATATGATTTTTAAGATCCCGGGCATCCCTTTTCAGCGCCCTTTAATGAAAATTGTCCTGCCGGCGGGGGAATATGATCTCTACGGAGAAAAAAGGCGCATGGAGGCGTTTGTCGTCGTTATCGCGGAACATTACAATTCTTCGAGGCTGGACGATCTGACCTCTAATGACGTGGACACGCTGGTTTATAAGACCGGATTGACCAGACAACAGATATTTGTCCTTCTGGCTTGCGGCCCGTCGCTGATAATAAAGGCTTTGCATAAAAAAGGTTATTCAATTTCGGTAGACCAGCATTACGGTAACTTCGGGGTTGTCTTGGGCGATAGCCGTACTTTAACAGGGGATTTTCCGGGATTGGCTCGCAGCGGGCGTATCCCTCCAGGCACCGTAATGATGGTCAACGATTGCGCGACAATGGGCAAGATGCTGCCGTTCGCCAGGGATTACCGCCGGGGCGAGGAATTGCGCACGGTTATAGATCGCGAATTGTCATTAGTGAGCGCTTTGGTAATGGTGCAATATAGCGGATTCAAATCTTTCGCCGCGGCAGCCCTGGAAGCGGCCGGACTTGTATTGGGGGCGTATTGGGTGGTCGGTATTCTTACCGCTTTCGAGCAGGCTGCCGTTCGAATCTCTTGTATCGGATTGGCCGCGGCGGCCGCGCTTGTGCTTTATTCGGCGTTATTGCTCGCTCGTTCTCTAACCTCGTTGTATCCGAGGCGTTCCTATAGGCTTCGCGAGCGGATCGTGTTGTTTGTCGCGTCGTGGGTAGCCGCAAGCCTGTTAGTGGGTTTGCCGCTCGGTTTTTTATCGGCTATCCCCATATTCCTTTTATTTTGGTATCAGCAGGCCCAAAAAGCGAGAGCCGAATGGGTTAAACAACCCGCCGCCAACTTCGCGTCTTTTAAAACGCTTTCCGGAATATTGGAGCAGACAGGCTGCCCGAAAGAAAGTATTCCCGGGTTGGTCGATCTGGCCTTCAATGTATATAAGAGCGATATCGATATCCCGTTTGGCGAACCCGCGGCCATGGTTGAGAAGATCTCGGAGGAATTTAAACTTTATGAAAAACGCGACGGCGGGGAAGAGGAGGATTATATCCGGCGTCTCGTTCCCCGTTTCGGATGCGACGAGGTCCTGGCTGTCAGGCTGATCAAGGGTTTCCTCCCTGTGTCATTTGACGACTTGCGGACGTATATCGTTGAAGTGACGTATGGCTCGAAGATCCTGACGCTGGTTTTGAAGGAAGCCAATACTTATAGCTATGAA
>JBAYMQ010000133.1:0-4042 GCA_041663465.1 Candidatus Omnitrophota bacterium
ACGATCACGCGATATTTCGACTGCAATAATTCGAATAAACCCGGCAGACGCAAAACTTCCGCGTACAACCCTTCAGTCGGCAGGAACATTATGCCGAAATCTGTCGTCTGGGGCGAATCTATATATTTGTCATTGATATCCTTTGCCTGCAATTTGACCCTTTCCTCGAGGGATTTAGAGAACTGCTTTATCTGCTCTATATTGCCCTGATCCTGCGCCTCGACAAGGCGCTCGTAATCTTCTTTAGGGAATTTGGCGTCAATCGGCATGAGCACTTTGTCTTTATCCTTGCCGGGAAGGATAACGGCGAACTCGACCCGGTCGTTCGAGCCTTTCTTCGTCACCGCGTTCTTCAGATACTGCTCAGGAGTAAGTATCTGTTCCAGAAGATTGCCCAACTGGATCTCCCCCCACATCCCCCGCGTTTTGACGTTCGTCAAAACTTTCTTAAGATCACCCACGCCTGACGCGAGGCTCTGCATCTCACCCAGGCCTTTCTGCACCTGTTCCAATTGCGCACCGACCAGCCTGAATGATTCGCCAAGCCGCTTCTCTAATGTGCTTTGAAGTTTCTCATCCACGGTTGCTCTCATCTGTTCAAGCTTCTGCGCGTTATCGTCCTGGATCGACTTCAATTTGGACTCGATCGCCTGCGTCTGCGCGTTCAATTGGTTAAACTGCAGGCTGGCTATCTCATTAACGCGGGAAACCACGGAATTGCTGAAGGAATTAAGGGAATTATTTACTTCCTGACGATTAGCTGAAAGCTCCAGGCGCAGAGACGGTTCAAGGCTTTTGATCTCGCTTTTTTGGATGAGCAAATATACCAATAAAGCGGTATTTACGATACTGATAATGAAAAGTGTTATAACCATAGTGTTATTGTATCACAGCGCCAAGGCAGGAACAAACAGTATTCATTTTAAATAATGGATCAACCCTTGCATTAACAAGCGGATGCCTATTGCCGCGAGAAAAAGGCTCAGGATCTTGGATAAAACCAGGCACACCACCTCTCCCAGAAAACGATAAATGGCGTCGATAAAATACAGCAGCGCCCAGGTTGATCCCAGCACGATAACGGTAGCGCCGGAGGCGACAAAAAATCCGTATTCGGAATATATAACAAACACGGTCATCATAGCTCCCGGGCCCGCGAGGATCGGGCAGGCGATAGGCACCGCCCCTATGCGAAAAGCGTCCTGCTTCTCAGCCATGGAAACATTCTTTGCCAGCGCGCCGAAAACAAGCTGATCGATAGCGATGATCAAAAGCAGTAATCCGCCCGCGGCCATTAAGTCGGGCAATTGTATCTGAAAAAAGTGGATCAGTATACCTCTGCCGGCCAGAATGAACGCGAAAAGAATGATCGAAGACGTTAAAACCGCGGTCTGGAACGCCTGCGAACGCGCCTTCTTGCTCAGGCCGCCGGTAAGCTGAAGGAACAGAGGCACTGATCCGACAGGATTAACTATGGCGAAAAGTATAAGCGTAGACTGGATGAGCGCGGCCCAATCCATATCACCTCCACAATTATATGGCGCTATGATCTCATTCGGGAAAGATAACTCTTATTCAATTGTTCCAAGGCGGAGATCTTCTCCTCCAGATTTCTGACAAGCCTGCCATGAGGACTATCAGCGACAACCTTTACTCTCGAATCCTTATGCAATACGGCAGCCTGATGGGTCAACATCATATCTATCAGCTGATCCGGTTTCTGGCTGGCCAGATGATAATTGCATAGCGCCAGCATCGGGTATTGAGCGATAGTCTTCCCGACCTCGGCCTCATATGAAACCCATTGATCCCAATACGGGCCCGTTGTCCAGGAATTGTCGGCAGCTACTCTTAACCCGTTGAATTTTTTTATATCCACTTCCTGGCACTTGCCGGCCCATTTATTCATTACGCGTTCCTTGGAAAAAACGCCGTTTTCTAAATACCAGTCCTGATAGTGCCATATTTCTATGCGATAATCCTTCACAAACGCGTCAAATCCGGGAATACGTTCGGAGAATACTGTTTGGGCATATGCCCTGTCGATCAAATCAGATGATATCCATATGCATAATTCGTTATTGTTCAACCCTTCAATAAAATACGGGATCAGCGTATCTAACAATTGTTCCTTTGTGTCGAAAATATTGCAGCAATGCGTACCCAGCGGAACAACCCCGATGCCATCGATCCCGGAATTTGTAAGTTTAGACATAACTCACCTCACAATATGGCTTTTATAAACAAAAAAAGCGCGTGGCTGAAACCACAACGCTTTATTAAAATATTTACCCATAAGCCCGCCGCATTGAACACATAAACTCGAGTTGATTTATTATACCTCCCCGCGCAACAAAAGCAAGTATTTTGTTGTATCGCGGTTTAAGGAAGGATCAGACGTACAATTCGCGGCGTTGTTTTTTTATATGATCGCTGGCGAGATATTCGTCAAACGTGGTGTGAGCCCGGTCGATATACCCTTTAGGGGTGATCTCGATAATGCGATTGGCTACGGTTTGCACCATTTGATGATCGTGAGAGGAAAAAAGGATGGTGCCGCGGAATTTTTCAAGGCCGCGGTTCAACGAAGTAATAGCTTCAAGATCCAGGTGATTGGTCGGTTCATCCAGGACAAGGACATTCGGCTGGGTCACCATCATGCGGGAAAGCATGCATTTCGCTTTCTCCCCTCCGGATAGAACATTCACCGGCTTCAGGGACTCTTCCCCGGAAAAAAGCATGCGGCCAAGGAACCCGCGGATAAATTCCTGATCGGTGTTTGCCGAAAACTGCCTGAGCCAATCGATCACGCTGAGCTCGTTATTGAAAAAAGCGGAGTTATCTTTCGGGTAATAGGCCCGGCTCGTTGAAAATCCCCATTTAAAACTACCGTTATCGATCTGCGCTTCACCCATCAATATCTGGAACAGGATAGTCTTGGCAAGATCGTTGGGGCCGACAAAAGCGACCTTATCCCCTTTATGTATAGTAATACTGAGCCTCTCGAACATAACCTGCCCGTCAACAGACTTGAACATATTATCGATACTCAAAAGGTCATTCCCGGCCTCGCGTTCCTGCTCGAAATTAATATAGGGATATTTACGGGAAGACGGCTCGATATCTTCGATCGTGAGTTTTTCCAGGATTTTTTTACGGCTGGTGGCCTGCTTGGACTTAGAGGCATTATTGGCAAAACGTGCTATAAATTCCTTCAATTCTTTGCGCTGTTCCTCGATCTTTTTATTGGACTCGCTGCGCTGGCGCGCCGCCAGTTGGCTTGCTTCAGACCAAAAGGTATAATTCCCGGTATACAGCTTGATCTTTCCGAAATCGATATCGGCGATATGCGTGCAAACTTTATCGAGAAAATGCCGGTCATGGGAAACAACGATGGCGGTATTCTCGAACTCGCATAAAAACTCTTCAAGCCACATGGATGTCTCGACATCCAGATGGTTAGTAGGTTCATCCAGCAGCAGGATATCGGGATTACCGAATAATGCCTGCGCCAGGAGCACGCGCACTTTCTGCCCGGCTTCGAGCGCCTTCATCTGCGACAAATGCAGCGATTCTTCAATACCCAGGTCGCTTAAAAGCTTGGCCGCGTCAGACTCGGCGCTCCACCCGTTAAGTTCGGTAAATTCATGCTCAAGTTCAGACGCGCGCATGCCGTCCGCGTCAGAGAACGGCGTCTTCGCGTATAACGCGTCTTTCTCAGCGATGATCTCAAAAAGCTTTTTATGGCCCATCATAGCTGTGGTAAGCACCGTATACTCATCGAACGCGAACTGATCCTGCTTCAGGACAGAAACGCGCTTGCCCGCGGGAACCACGACATCCCCCGAGGTGGAATCGATCTGCCCCGACAATATTTTCAAAAAAGTCGATTTGCCTGAGCCGTTGGCTCCGATCAATCCATAGCAATTACCCGCGGTAAAAACTATGTTTACCCCGGAAAAAAGCTTGCGCTGGCCATATTGTAATGAAACATTATTGACTGAAATCATAGGAGAAGTATTATAACAGAAATTAAATAAAT
>JBAYMQ010000134.1:0-4029 GCA_041663465.1 Candidatus Omnitrophota bacterium
ACCGAGCATCATCTCGTAAACATGTCGCGCGATCTCGCCAATATTGTCGCCGCCCCCGTAAAAGCGGTTTTTCTCAATGGGCCAAGAGCGGTAAAAAAGATGTACCAATATGAAGTTCACGGTCAAGAGAAGCCTGAGAAACGCCGTCTTCTGCATCATAAGATCTACTCAATTGTGAGCGCTCCGGCGGTTGAAACCAAAGCGGTTATCGACGGAGTGGTGTCCAGCGTTACTTTCGCGGGTAAGTTTCTTAAGGAATTCCTGTCTATTCCTTTCAGCGACTGACAGAAACATCTATCCCTATTATCCCCAGCCGGTTGCAAAAAGATGTATTTTACATAACATACTGGTATTTCAATAGGTTATATGCTATACTCTTCATAGAAGATGTATATACCGGGAGGGCTTATGCAATTGAGAAAAAGCGCAATTATGCTGCTAATTTTCTCTGTTATGTCCGCCGGGCCTCTTTTAGCTCAGCAGGTTGAGCAGCCTATTGCAAAAAATCTTCAACCTCCGGTTATGGCTCCCGTTCGCGTGGAAGATACGGTTTTTGTCACGGGCGCGGATATTTCTTTGCGCGCGGCCCTGGAGAATCAGAAACATTATATTTACTGGGCGTGGCTTAACTCCAAGACGTTTGTTAAAAGATCCGACCAGGAATTAGAGAAACAGCAGTTGCGGCAGCAATGGCACGATCTTGTTGGGGTGGATGTTTTTATGCCGTATTTCAAGGTCAAGGAAGCCGAGGATTTTGTGTCGAATAAGACAAAAATAACCGTGTTTAATTTCAGAGGCAAGGCCCATTTTAACGAGAATAAGAAACAGGTTGAGTATATATTCAGGAAAAGATTCTAGGAGCGATCAAGGCAATTACAGGACAGGAAGCCGGCTTATATGAAAGCCGGCTTTTATATTATTTATGGCGCGATTATTTGAATAGATCCAGGATGTGCTTGCTGAACAGGACATATCCTATTCCCAGAGAATTGATCGCGGCGATGAGTACTACCGCGGCGGCAATATCCTTGACGAGCTTGATAAGGGTATGATATTTGCGGAAGGAAATATCTATAATGAGCTCAATGGCGGTATTGAACATTTCCGCCATAAAAACGAGCGTGATAGTGACGCAAAGCGCTATCAGTTCTATACCGCGCAATTGAAAAAAAATACCCATAAGGAACGCGGCTAATCCGCACAGGAAGATAATGCGCATGTTGCGGTGGAATAAAAACAAGTACCCGATGCCTTTGGCCGCGACTTTGAGCGATTCAAAAAATCCGTGGAACCGGAAGATGCGGCGGAACACCTTGAACCTTTTGGCCATGGGAAACGCCTTTTTTAAGGTTTTAATATAAAATACAGCATTGCCCCTATCAGGATAAAGGCGATGATATAAAAATCGTTGAAATACAGAAGGTCATAAATGCGGTCGGCTATGGAGTATTCTTTCGACCTTTGTCCGGTCGTCGCGGCGCTTTTCTTTTTGAATTCTTCCACCTGGGACGGCTTAAATCGCAGATAAACGCCTCCCACCTTATACGCGGCCAACGCGCCGCTCTCAGCCAGATCCAGCACATCTTTTTCGGATATTTCCAGAAGCGCCGATACTTCTCTCACAGTTAATAGTTTTTCTTCAGCCATAGGAGCGAATTATTTACCGACCTTTCCTTCGGCGAGCCAGCCATCAATAGCTTTTCGTTCGAATTTCCAGGAATTATCCTGTTTGCTGGCCGGGATTTTTCCGGATTGAGCCCATTCATTTATAAGATTGATCTCTACGTCCAGGTATCTTGACAGCTCATCCACGTTCAGGAATTCCCCGAGCATGGCGCATTTCCCTTCCAATATCCCGCCGGAGGCGATACTCAATGTAGCGGGATATATTTCCCCCTCAACAACCGCGCTCGAAAGTATGATCAGGCTTTTGCGGGCGGTGATCTTCCCTTTGATCCTTCCGCCGACAATGATCGTATCTCCTACGACCTCGGCGTTGACAACCGCGTGCTGGCCTATGGTAAGATTGCCCTGCGTCTGGAGAGTGCCTTCGAATTTTCCGTTGATGCGTAAATTGACCGGATCCTTAAAACTGAGCGATCCCTGCATGGACGCGTCAACATCAAGGATCTTATCTTCCGCTTTCTTTTTATTAAAGGCCATTACCGGTCACCTCCTTCGTTCTCATCTTTGGGCGCCTTAAAGAGAATTCCCTCGAAATACCTCAAAAAGAATAATACGATAAGCGTAAATGCGGTGGTGACCAGGGCCGCAGAGTAAAAACCGCATCCGACAGCCATGCCTATACCGGCGACCACCCACAAGCAGGCAGCGGTTGTCAGCCCCCTGACTACCTCCTTGTCGCGTTCACGTATGATCGCGCCCGCTCCAAGAAATCCGATCCCCGTGATGATACTTGAGGCTATGCGGGAAGGATCCACATTAACCTCGTTTCTGTAGATCTCAAAAATATATTGCGAGACAAGCATAATAAGGCATGAACCCAGCGACACAAGTATGTTAGTGCGTAATCCGGCTGTTCTGCGATGCATTTGCCGCTCAAACCCGATCAATCCGCCCAGGATAACCGATAACATAAGACGAACGATTACAGTATTTTCCGAGACCATGTTTAGTTCCTTTGTGCGAGATGATATCCTATACCTGCCACCATGGCGCCGTTATCCGTACAATGTTCCTTAGACGGAAACGATACACTGACGTTACATTGTTTTGCCGCGGCGGAGAATTTATTGCGGAGCACCGTATTAGCAGCCACTCCTCCGCCTATGTATACCGCGGACACCCGCTTATATAAGCAGGCGCGTAAAGTTTTATCAACGAGCGCCTGCAGGGCCGCTTCCTGGAACGACGCGCATACGTCCGCCACGATTTTCTTCTCCGATACGCTTCGTCTGAGGCTGAATGATCCTATGCGGTGTTTCTGCGCGAAATACAATACCGCCGTTTTGACGCCGCTATAACTGAAATCGAAAGGTTCCCGCGTATTCGAACATTTGAATACGATCTTTTTGGGATCTCCCGCGACGGCCGTCTTCTCGATAACAGGCCCGCCGGGGTATCCTAACCCGAGTATTTTAGAAACTTTATCGAATGCCTCGCCGCAGGCGTCATCCTGCGTGGATCCTATAAGTTCTATATCGATAAAAGAACGGAGCAGATATAAACTTGTGTGGCCGCCGGAAACAACCAGGCCTATAGACGGAAATTTCGCCGGGCATTTGGCGGTCAATATAGATGAATAGATATGCCCGTAAAGATGGTTAACGCGTATTAACGGTTTTCCAAGGGATAACGCCAACGCCTGCGCGAAAGATATCCCCACTAAAAGCGAGCCCGTAAGCCCGGGCTTCTCCGTAACGCTGACAGCATCTATTCTTTTTAATTGTACACCCGATTCATTGATCGCGCAATCCACAATTTGACAGATAGTCTCAAGTTGTTTTCTGAACGCGATCTCGGGTATGATCCCGCCGTATTTTTTGTGGAATCGCAGCGATGAGCTGATAACGTTTGAAAGTACGGCCGTGCCGTCTTTTACGACCGCGGCCGCTGTTTCATCGCATGACGTTTCAATGCCAAGGATATGCATTACTTCACAACCTCGGATAAGTTCACGAATCTATAGCCTTCTTTTATTATCTCGGGCATAACCTGCCGCAGGACTTCCAAGGTCGCTTTGCGATCATGGCCGATGCCTACGGCGTAGCCATGCTGCCTTGCCCGCGACACGAGTTTATATATCTGCTGCCTGATATACGCCGGATCGGGCTGATTATCTAAAAATATGTCGCGCTTGACGAAGGATACCCTGGATCTGAATGCCTCCGATTGCGCTACCGACAGGGACGTTACAAAACTATCCAGGAAGTACAAATGTTTATTTTTTAGATCCGACATAATAACCTGCATTGTCCGGTTGTCTTCTGTCGCGCGGGAACCCATATGGTTGGATATGCCGCGAATATACGGAAAAGTCGACAGGTTCCTGTCAATAATGGTTTTTAT
>JBAYMQ010000135.1:0-4016 GCA_041663465.1 Candidatus Omnitrophota bacterium
AATGGTTCAAAACTGTTTTGCTTCTCCCCCAACCCGCATGCGCTTTAACGCACCTTCTTGCTAAAGATATCTTTCTGTTAAGTCCGATGCACCGAGGGTAATAGCATTGCCGGCAAATTTCCCAGGCAGCCATCAGTCGTGATAAGACCAACGACATACCAAAGATTCGATCCTGTTAATTGCAACTCTTTATACGCCCTGGGCATACTTTACCCCTGTGGCGAACACACTCTATCTGGAGGCGACGAGCGGATTCGAACCGCTGAATAGTTGTTTTGCAGACAACTGCCTTGCCACTTGGCTACGTCGCCAAATCTACTCAACCAAGAAGCCGCCGGGCTTCCTTTACAATGGCCTCAACCTCAGCCAAGCAGCCAATGCCGACTTTACCGCAGGCAAGATTGCCTTTCCTGGGCTGTACAAAAAAATACCCCAGCTTTGTGAGTTTCTGAATATTGCCCTGAGTGATCTTGTTAAGGAACATCTGTTCGTTCATAGCCGGGCATATCGCCACGGGCGCAGCCGTCGCGCACACGACGCAGGTCAAAAGGTCGTCGCATATACCGGCAGCGATCTTGGCGATGCAATTCGCCGTAGCCGGCGCGATCACAACCAAATCGGCCTTTTGGGCGAGGGACACGTGCTGGATATCCCACTCCACGGCTTCCTCGAACATCCCGCTATAAACCTTGTCGCCTGACACGGCCTCAAACAACTTAGGCGAGATGAGCTTTTTGGCGTCTTCCGTCATCACAACAGTAACGCCAAAACCCTCGTCCCGCAACCGGCGCACAAGCTCGCAGGATTTATAAATGGCAACGCTTGCCGTGACGCCTAAGATAATCCGTTTATTTTTTTGCATCTTTGCCTTTAGCAGATAATTTACTCGCCTCGATCTCCTGAAGCGCGACGATCGAAGGCTTAGTCGCCACGCTTGATCCTTCAACAAGCTTTGGTTGGCCCTCGGCTAACTCCAACGCGCGCCGCGACGCAAGAACGACTAATTTATAGACCGACCCCTCTGTTTTATCAAGCAGCTTTTCCAAAGCCATATGCGCCATTCCTCTCTCTCCTTGCTAATCTTATATCGTTTCCGGCAAATTAAGCCGGACTATCTTTGTAAGGCGTTCTATCGCCTTATTCAAATCCCTGTTCACCAGCCGGTAATCATACAAGCGGGCCTGTTTAATCTCTTCTTTCGCCACCGCGAGGCGCCTCGCGATCTCATCTTCGGTCGTGCTGCGGGATCGCGCGCGTATCCGGCGGTAAAGCTCCTTCAGCGACGGAGGCTTTACAAAAATTATAACCGCGCGCCTGGGATACATCCGTTTTAAACGTAACGCGCCCGCCACATCAAGGCACAAAACAATTCCCCGGAAACGGCGCAGCCGATCTTCAACAAAACCCTTATCCGTCCCGTAATAATAACCCAAATACGTGGTCCATTCAAGGATTTTTTTCGCTTTTCGCCTGCGCGCGAATTCGGCTTCACCGATAAAGAAATAATCCCGCTTATCCCGCTCACCCGTGCGTCGCTGCCGAGTCGTGAACGAGATGGAACGGCATAATAAACCCCGCAGATCCGGGTCTTTTAAAAGCATTGCCGCAAGCGTGGTTTTGCCTGACCCCGAGGGCCCTGATACCACGAAAATTTTGCCGTTGGCTCTCAAAGCGATCCTGTCTTTTGACGCCCCTATACTATATTCTGCAGCTGCTCCCGGGTCTTTTCTATTACGCTCTTGATCTGCACGACCCTGCCTGAAATAAGCGCGTCGCATGACTTGGCGCCCATCGTATTGGCTTCCCGCTGCATTTCCTGAGATATAAAATCAAGCTCTTTCCCGACCGGCCCGGAGACCGAGAGTTTGCTTTTGAAATTGTGTATGTGGTATTCAAGCCGCTCGATCTCTTCGTTAATATCGGATTCTTTCAAAAAAGCCGTCCGCTCGGCGTCCGTCGGGAAACGCGCCGCTTTCTGCCTGACGACTTTGGCATACCGTTCTTTTACCATCGAGATATCGCACGCCAACTGCTCGTTGCGCTCATACAAAAATTTCACGATCGCCTGGCCCTCTTTCTGACGCATTACGATCAGGTCAGACACGGCTTTAGCCACCAGCGTTTTGAGCTGCGGCCAGATACGCATCGCCGGCTGTCTTTTTTCGGTCAATGAAAGAACCCCCGGGAGATTGATCAGATTATTGATATTCACGTCGCCGGCGACGTGATATTTGCCGCTGATAGTTTTTATCGAACAAAGGTATTTCTTCAAAAGCTGCTCATTTATGATGACATCGCGGCTTGAACCGTCATACATAGTGACGACGCAGGTGAGCCTGCCGCGCTGCACACGCGCCTCGATCTCCTTCTTTATCTTGTCCTCTAAGGAAAGAAAACCCTCCGGCACGTGGATCACAGTCTCGAGAAATTTATGATTGATGCTGCGGATCTCGACGCTGACCTGCCCGAACAGATCTATCCTTTTTTCGCTCCTGCCAAAACCTGTCATGCTTTGGATCATGGCTACCCCTTCGTTTACGCCCAGCGCTTCGCCTTGAGCTCTTTCACGACTTCATTCTTGACCGGATATAGATCGACGATGATCTCGTCCGGGCAAAACCACAACTGTATCTCGCGCTTCGCCTCTGTGTCATCCGACGACACGTGGATCACATTTTCATAAAGCCCTTTGGTCGTTATCCTGCCGTACGACCCCCGGATCGACGTGGGATCGGCTTCCTCGGGATTAGTAGCGCCCGCCATCTCGCGGCATTTCTTTATAGCGTCTTTCCCCCAATACACGAGGGCCATAACTTTTTTTCTGTCGTGCAATTCGCCTTTGAGATATTCTATAAGCTCAGGGAAAAAAGGCTTCTCCTTCAAGTGGCAGTAATGCTCCGACGCCAAAGCATCGGACACGCGTACCATCTTTGCCGCCACTATCTCGAGCTTTGTCTCTGAAAGCCGCGTCAAAATATTACCGGTTAATGATTTTTTCAAGCCATCGGGTTTAATAAGGATCAGCACTGCCTGGGTCATGTTCTCGTTTCTCCTCTTATTTTGTCAACAATACGCTCCAGGTCTTCCTGGGAATAAAACTCTATAACAACGTGCCCTCTTTTTTTCTTTTTGACCACGCGAACCTTTGTAGCCAACACCTGCTGCAATTCATTTTCCAAAACCGCGACTACCGGATCAACACTGGCCATTTTTACGGTTAGTTTGTTTTTGCGAGGCCTCAGGTTTTTGATTAAATTCTCTAACTCCCTGACAGACAATGACTTAGATATCGCGATTTGAGTTAGGAATCGCTGCCTGTTGACATCCTCAACCTCAAGCAACGCCTTGCCGTGGCCGAACGATATCCGCCCCAGCTTGATCTCATCCTGTATTTCCAAAGGAAGCTTCAAGAGCCTGAGAATATTCGTAACAGACACGCGCGCCTTTCCCATTACCTGGCTCAATTCATCCTGATTCATATGGAACTTATCTATAAGATACTGGTAAGCGCGCGCCTCTTCAATAGCGTTCAGGTTCTGCCGCTGAATGTTTTCAATAAGCGCCAATTCCAGAGAATCCTTATCATCAACGTCTTTGACGATTGCGGGGATCTCTTGCATATGCAACATACGCGCAGCGCGTAACCGGCGCTCGCCCGCGATCAATTCATAACCATCGGGCTGCTGCCGGACCAACACAGGCTGTATCACGCCTTTTTCCCTGACAGACCCGACAAGCTCTTCCATTTCTTCAGGGTTGAATTCTTCCCGAGGCTGAAATGGATTGGGCCGGATCTGATTTACATTCAACACCAATATCCTGGAACCTTTTTCCGTAGCCGCTTCAGGTATCAACGCATTTAATCCTTTACCAAGCGCTCTGTGTTCCATATATTTCAAGCCTCCTGTGATTGAGCTTCCCGGACAACCGTATCATTTTCTTGTTTCTGTGATACGGTTTCAGAGTTCAAAATCTCTTGCGCCAATTCTTCGTATTTCTTTGCGCCAATATTTTCT
>JBAYMQ010000136.1:0-3925 GCA_041663465.1 Candidatus Omnitrophota bacterium
ATATGATGGATCCGAGAAAAAACAGGGTCACGATCATGCACAGCCACAATATGCCGAATCCGATGCGCTGCGATATATGTTTTTTCATCGGTCTAATCCGAGTTTGAGCCTGAACCGTTTGCTGACGATCTCGGCCGCAATATAGAATATAAACGTAACGGTGAACAAAACCAAACCAATAGAGAACAAGGCGTTATAATGCAGACTTCCCATAACCGCCTCTCCCATCTCCGCGGCTATGGTCGATGTCATAGGCCTGACCGGTTCAAGTAACGTGTGGGGAATGACGGCGGCTCCTCCGGCTACCATCAGAACAGTCATGGTCTCCCCGATAGCCCTGGACATTCCCAGAATGATCGCTGTCGAAACGCCGGATCCGGCGGCAGGAAGAACGACAAATATCAGTGTTTGCCACCGGTTGGCGCCGACCGCGTACGACGCTTCCCGGAAACTATTCGGGACACAACTCAATGCGTCCTCAGCAAGACTACAGACCGTCGGAACCGCCATGATGCCCAATATAATACTGGCGGTCAAGGCGCATAAACCCGTGGGCAAATGGAATGTTTTCTGCAAAAACGGCGCGGCGACCGCCATACCGAAGAAACCGTACACGACCGACGGGATACTGGCGAGGATCTCGATCAACGGCTTAAGGATCATTCTTTGCTTTTCATCCGCGAGTTCATGTATATACAGAGCGCTGCCCACCCCTAACGGCACACAGATCAACAGGGCGCCGAACGTAACTAAAAACGATGCCAGGATAAGCGGCAGTACCCCCCATTCAGGAACGGAAGCGGTTGGATACCATGATTGGCCGAATACAAAATCATGAAATTTAACATGCTTGAATAACGGAAAGCTTTCCTTTAACAGGAGCAGGATTATCCCGGTAAGGAATAGTAAGGATGAAAACGCCAGCGCGGTAAAAACCCACCGGTATATTTTTTCTTTGGCCTTAATAAAATTATTCATAGGTAATCAAAAGGGTTCAGATACAGCGGATGGCCCGTGGCTGTAACCACCCGCTGTACCTGTTTGAGGATCATTGAATAGAAACAAATCCTTCTTCATCCACTAGTTTCTGCCCCTCAGCGCTGAGAATATAATCAATAAACTCTTTCGCCGCCCCTTGCGGTTTCCCGTTGGTATACATAAACAGCGGGCGTGAGAGCTTGTACTGCTTCGTCAAAACCGTCGCTTTTTCAGGCATGACCCCGTCAAGCTTCACCGCTTTGACGCCGTTAAGATACGCAAGGCCCACATAGCCGATCGCACCCGGGGTCTGAGCGACAACCGACGCGACCGCCTGATTCGATGCTTCCATGAGCGCATCCTTGCGCACCTTTGCTTTGTCGAGCGCCATTTCGCCGAACGCCTCAAACGTGCCACTTGCAGAATCGCGCGATACAACCACGATCTTTTCATCTACGCCTCCTACGGATGCCCAGTTTGAGACAGCGCCAGTGTAAATATCTTTCACCTGTTTTTTGGTCAGCGCGGATATGGTGTTCGCATCGTTGACGATCAACGCGATCCCGTCCATGGCGATAACATTGGCCTTGGGATTTTTTCCGCGGCCGGCAGCCTTTTCCAGCTCCTCATCCTTGATAGGGCGCGATGAATCCGCGATATCGCAGGTCCCTTCCATAAGAGACGTAATGCCGACACCGGATCCGCCGCCGCGCACCGATATATCGGCGGCGGCATTCTTATTCATGAATTCTTCCGCCGCGCGCTGCGCGATGGGCAGGACCGTGGTCGAACCTTCGACGACGATCGTTTCCGCGTATGCCGGCACGGCAAATCCCAGCGCCATAACCAGGCTTAACAACACTCCCTTATACTTTTCCATCGAAACTCCTCCTTATTAGAATTTGGTTACCCAGTCAATTTGATACAGATCGATATGTTTAGAGGTACCGGTCTGAATGCTCTTGTACGGATCGGTGATAAAATACGCGCAACCCAGGGTGGAATTGGGCATAACCGCGTAGGTCAGGCCGAATTTGTTACCCTTGGATGCGACGCCGCCGAGATGAAAATCGGAATCATTGATAGTAGCGATAACCGCATCCTTACCGATCTGGCGATAATTCCAATAAAGCTCCCACGCGCCCTTATCCTTGGCTTTACCCATTTTAAGTCCGGCAAGCCACGCGGTATCATCCTTGATGTCGCCATCAGCCAGGTTTTTTGCGTAATCGCCCTGAATGGTTAAAGGCATAGTATTACCCGCGAACGTCAAATCCATCGGGGAATATTCACCGATGATCTCCAGAATGTTGAAATCATACTTCAACAAAGTGCCGTCCAATGAGTTATTGATCGTCGGCGTATAGTTCGCACTGTATGTATTCCAGGCCATACCCTTGATATTCTCGTAATTAAAATACGAGACTCCGAACTTATACGGCCGGGCATTGATATTGCCGGCTACGCCGCCCTGCATCGCAAAAAGGAACGGATCGTTCGAATCCGAACTGCTCTCCCCAAGAGGCAGGAACCCGAACGTGAAGAACGTATTCCATGCGGCGCCATAGGACGGGGTGAACTGGACATAGCCGCCTTCGGGGTTAATATCACCGTCCCAGACCATATCGGTCGTGTAAAACGGATTGGCGAATTTACCGCCGGTCAATTTCATATCCTTAAGGACCGCCAGGTCCCTGTTCCCGAACGGCTTGTACTCCACATATGCCTGGTCGACCCAGATCGGCACATTCTGGAAAGAATTGGTGAAGGACTGGTTCGTCGATGTCTGCTCGGGGCCGTTGGTCTTATTCTCCCCGGTAGCCATTTTAAAACCGACCTTCATCAGTTCGTTAGGTTTCATTTCAAAGCCGTAACGCAGCCTGAACCTGCCGCGATCGCGATGTTTAGACCCTGTTTTTGTTTCCCCCTGGTACCGAAGCCGCATATCGCCGGAGAACTTGGTGGTCTGCAGCCATTTCGGCAAAACCTCATTTTTCCCCTGGGCGATCTCAGCCCTCGCTTCTTCTTTCGCTTCCGTTACGACCTGCTGCGCTTCGCCCTGGCTCAAAACACCTTTTTCCACAAGCTTATTGACCAGAATATCGATCTCACCGGCGAATGCCATACTGTATCCGCATAACACCAGAACCAGCAACCCGCACGTGATCCGTTTGAAACTGTCCATTGTACTTCCTCCTTTTTGCTTTTATGCTTAAATAATATCGACTTCTTTATGCCCCAGAACTTCATGGAGACGGATCGACTGATATCTCACTTCCCCAATAAACAAATCCTCACCTGAGAACATTATCACCCCCTCTCTTTGTGTTTTCATTGTTCAAATCAACCGCCAATGACATTAATACTTCGACGCTGAACGGCTTTGTGACGTAATAATCGGCGCCGAGAAAAAGTCCGTAAAGTCTATCCTTGATTTCATTCTTAGCGGTCAGCATAATAACGCCGGTCTTACGCGCGCCGGGTTTTTCCTTGATCGATCGGCAGATCGAAAACCCGTTCTCCCCGGGCAACATAACATCCAATATCACGACGCCGAAATTATCTTTCTGTAAAAGCCTTTGCGCTTCATCCCCGCTATACGCAGCCTGCACCAAAAAACCGTGCTTGCGCAGGTTATAGCAAACAAGCTCATTGATATCCTTGTCGTCTTCAACCACCATGATTTTCCGCTCGTTGGCCAGCATGATAACCGTTCTTACAAATACTGTTTATAAAACAAATCCATGGCCCGGAATTCTTCATCGATGACCGACTTAATATACTTTATGAACTTCTGCATTATTTGTCTTATCATGGCTTAAGTATAAAACATCCCGGTTAAAACCACTTCAACGCAGTGTTAAATCGATGTAAATCTGCAAAATACCGGAGTCGGTCGGCTGAGCGCAAAGTTCCTGCTCCCTGAGCATGTTCATTACCTTCGCAG
>JBAYMQ010000137.1:0-3925 GCA_041663465.1 Candidatus Omnitrophota bacterium
ATCTGATAATTCGTTCCGACCTCCGGGATACGCATAACGACCGTCTCTATCTGCGACGGATAGACATTAACGCCGTTGATGATGAGCATGTCGTCCGTCCTGCCGGTGATCCTGGATATCCTGCGATGCGTGCGTTTACAGGCGCAGGAGCCGCGATAAATATACGCGATATCGCGGGTGCGGTACCGCAAAAGCGGCGTCGCGCGGCGCGTCAGGTTCGTCAATACCAGTTCCCCTTCTTTTCCCTCGGGCATCGCGTCGCCTGTCTTCGGGTCTACGACTTCTATGATATAGGTATCTTCCCAGCAATGCATCCCGCATTTATTCACGCATTCAAAGCCGACGCCGGGCCCGTTCATCTCCGACATACCATAGGAATTATACGCGTCGATCTTAAAAAGGGATTCGATCTTTTTGCGGGTATTCTCGGAATACGGTTCAGCGCCGAGATACGCTTTCTTAAGGCGCAGATCTTTGAGAGAAACCCCGCTCTCTTCGAGTTTCGAATAAATATGCAACGCGTAACTGGGCGTAATATGCGCGACGGTCGTGGCGAAATCCTTCATAAGCTGTATCTGACGCTTAGTATTGCCCCCGCCCATAGGGATAACGGTCATACCTACGCGTTCAGCGCCGTAATGAAGCCCCAGGCCGCCGGTAAACATACCATAGGTCATCATATTCTGAAAAACATCTTCTCTGTCCGCTCCGGTAGCTACAATACCGCGGGCGACCAATTCAGTCCAGATATTGATATCATCCTGCGTATGATAGATCACAGTCGGGATGCCCGTGGTGCCGCTCGATGTGTGAAGCCTGACCACATCCTTCATAGGCACTGCAAGCAGCCCTCGGGGATAACACTCCCGAAGGTCATCCTTGGTCGTAAAAGGGATCTTATTAAGGTCATTCAGCGTACGGATATCAAAGGAAGACCCGATGCCGGCCTTCTTGAGCCTTGATTTATAAAAGGGCGTTTTTAGCGCGAAGGTTACGGTCTCTTTAAGACGCTTAAGCTGGAGAACCTTAAGAGCCCCGCGATCCATGGTCTCGACCTTTTTGTTCCAGTATTTCACATCCATTAGAGTACTCCCATATCCTTTTGCCCGACAACGCGGATCTTGTTCGTTTTAAGCACTTCGATAGCCGTATCCGAGTTATCGAACCTGAACACGAGCAGCGCCCTGTTCGATGACTTTTCAAGGAACCCGTACATATATTCAACATTGATATTATGTTTCGAGAGTATCTTTAACACATCCGCCAGGCCGCCGGGCTTATCGGGAACTTCTACGCCGACGATTTCCGTCAGGTTTGCCACAAAACCGTGGGCTTTAAGCAGCGTAGTGGCTTCCTGCGGTTTATCCACGACCACGCGCAACACGCCGAAATTATCGCTTTCGGCGACCGTTAACGCCCTGATATTGATCTTGCCTGCGCTCAATAACGAACAAACATCCAACAGCCGCCCTTTTTTATTTTCAAGGAATATCGATATCTGGATAAGTTTCATATTGGCTCCTTCCGGGATTTACAAGGCCCTCTTATCTATAACCCGCTTCGCTTTCCCTTCACTGCGCTCTATCGTCCGGGGCTCTACGAGCCGCACGCGGACAAACACACCAAGCACGGACTCGATCTCTTTTTTGATCTTTTCCTCGAGCGCGCGCAATTTTTTTATCTCATCGGAAAATATCTTTTCTTCCACCTCTACAAGAACATCGAGCTCATCCAGATCCCCCGCTTTGCGGTCGACGATCAACTGATAATGCGGCTGCGTCCCTTCGATGCCCAGAAGAACGTGCTCGATCTGCGACGGGAACACGTTGATGCCGCGCACTATGATCATATCGTCTGTCCGCCCGCTGATCTTGGAAATACGGGGGCTCGTCCTGCCGCATTTGCATTTCTCGTATTTAATGCTGACGATATCGCGCGTGCGGTACCGGATAAGCGGAAGCCCCTGTTTGGTGAGAGTCGTGATAACCAGCTCACCTTTGCCGCCCTCTTTTACATTTTTGCCGGTCTTAGGATCTATGACCTCGGGATAAAAAACGTCTGAAAATAAATGCAGCCCCGCCTTATGCTGGCACTCCTGCGCTACGCCCGGCCCGATGATCTCCGACAGCCCGTAAACGTCTGTCGCGCACATATCCCAGGTCGATTCTATAGCTTTCCGCATCGCCTCGCTCCACGGTTCCGCGCCGAACACTCCGATCTTCCAGGAACTGTCTTTGGGTTTCATCCCGAGGGCCTTGGCTTCTTCCGCCATATACAACGCGTAACTAGGCGTGCAACCGAGAATGCGGGGTTTAAAATCCTGCATGATCTTCAACTGGCGCTTCGTCTGCCCGGAAGACGCCGGGATGACCGACAGCCCCATTTCGATAGCGCCGTAATGAAAACCGAGGCCTCCGGTAAACAACCCGTAACCATACGCGATCTGTATCATGTCCCCGGGAACGGCGCCCGCGCAGCATAAGACACGCGCCATAACCTCAGCCCATAGCTTCAGGTCATCCTTTGTATACCCGACGACTGTCGGATTGCCGGTCGTGCCGCTTGACACGTGGATCTCGTTAATATCCTTCACGGGGCGTGAAAAAAGTCCGAACGGATAACTGTCCCGCAGGTCTTCTTTCGTAGTGAAGGGCAGCTTTTCGATATCATCGACGCTTTTGATATCCCGGGACGAAATACCGAACGCGTCGAGTTTTATTTTATACGCCGGTGAATTCTTATATATATATGCCACCAGATTCCTGAGCCGCTCGGACTGGATATTCTTAAGGTCTTCGTGGCCCATGCACTCCATCTTCTCATTCCAGATCATTTCGGGACTCCCCTTCCTCGCAAAAAAGCGTCCTTGTTGCCTTGCGGGTCCTTATTGGCGAATACGCGGTCTATCGCCGCGAACCAGCTGTCCGCGCGGATCGGCAGCCGAACGGAAAGAACCCCCAGAAGGTAGCTGTTAAGATACCGTTTATCGCGCAGCGCGCCCTGCGCTTCATCCAGAGATACGGATAAGTCAACGCCGTCCTCAGCCATATAATGACGCATGCGCCTGCTTTCGTCTTTCAGAAAAGATACCAGGAAATCAGCCTTGCCTTCCGGGATCAGAGGCGAAAAAACCCGGGCGCCGAACCGGACATGCGACTCGACCGACCCCCCGCGCTGCGCCATTCCGTGAACCTCTGATTTCTTAACATGATACCCGTCATAAATGGCTGCCCAGCCCAGGATCTCGGCGGCAGCAAGAACGCCCTGCCCGCCCGTGCCGCAGAAAAGCGTATTGGTCGTACCGGATTCCTTTAAGACTGTTCTCGTTTTCATCGTTTTGTGAGCGCCTGGGAATTACACGCGTGGACACACACATTACAACCCGCGCAAATACGTTCATTGATAGAAATAAAACCGTCGTCGAGCTTCGTAATGGCCGGACAGTTGACCGATAAACAAAGATAACATTTTTTGCATTTATCCCGTTCGAATACGGGCATCGCGGCCTTGTTCCGCTCGATAAGCCGGCAGGGGAACCGCGCGATGATCACGGCCAATTTATTTTCCTCAAGCCGCTGCTTGACCAATGACTTCAACTCATTGATCCGGAACGGGACGATAACATCGACAGTATCGGCGCCGCAAACGGAACACAAATCCTCAAGGATCAGCTTTTTTGTGGATTCGCCTTTGGCGGTTATGCCGGTCCCAGGATGCGGCTGGCTGCCGGTCATGGCAGTAGTGGAATTATCCAAAATAATGATAACCCCTTTAGCCTTGTTATACGCCGCGTTAACCAGGCCTGTGATGCCGGAGTGCACAAACGTGGAGTCGCCTATCACTCCTACGACATTCCCGCCGAGAGCCTTGGCGAACCCTTCAAAGAACGTGACGCCGCTGCCCATGCACAAGCATGAATGCAGCG
>JBAYMQ010000138.1:0-3917 GCA_041663465.1 Candidatus Omnitrophota bacterium
ATGCAGTTGGCTTTAATGATCGATCCCCACTATACTCAAATATCGGACACGCTTAAGAAATATGATGCAGCAATTGTCGAAACGATTGAGACTAAGATCGAACAATTGTTATCGGTTATTAGCGTTGCCGGCGATGTGGATATGACGGCCGGAGATAATGCAAAAAAGAGCATCCGCGCCATGCTTGTAACAATGGTTCAATTTGCGCCGGAAAAGGTTTTTGGGATGGAAAAGGTCGAGATCAGGCATATAGAAGGTTCAGAGGTGGTGAAGTTTGAAGGCACTACGCTTATTGTTGATGCAATGGTCTTCCACCAGGGCGTATCGGCTGTTGCCCAGTTAGGCGAAGTGGCTCCCGCAGCTCTGGCACGTAATGTAAAGATGTCGAGCAACGGCAATTTGGATAAAACAGCAGCTGTTCCCGTGGGCGATATCATTAAACAGGTTGAGAAAATGGCCTTGCCTGGCGACGGGATCTTTAAATTGTATAAGGCCGACGATGGGGTAATTTATCTTACCAACGGCAAACAGGATAAAATTGTTATTATTACTAAGAATGAAAAGAACTACCACGCTGCTTTTAAAGAAGGCGTTTTGGTCTCGGATATGATCCAAGGCACGGAAGAGATTCCTGCCGGCGACTGGTCCTCTTCCCTGACCGGAGTCGCTGTTGCGGGTTTTGATGGTGGAATCAGAACCCTTGATCCCCTCGAGCAGTCTCCCCTTAGAGCGTCTGCTGCAGTTGCGGGTCCGAATGATGCCGGCAGCAATAACAATAAAGCACAGGATAAAAATAATATAGATATGCAGGCTAACGTTATGAGCGCTATGGGCTTATTCGGTTCAACCAATCTTATCGAATATTTACGCAATATGTCTCCTTGGGGCTTGTCTCCGCCGGTTGTTGCCACCATGTTTATTTTCGCAGCCGCAACAATCCTCGGTTACGTCCTCATCAAGAAATTCTCCCAGAACACATTCGGCGCAGTGGTAACAATGGTAATGCGCATAATCCATCAAAAAACACAGGCCGCACGCGACGCGATCATCAATTCCGCTATATACCGTTCTGCGCGCGTCTACGCAGAAAAAGCGGCGTCTTATTCCACTATTATTATCGCTGATATTAAACAACTCCTTGGCTATCCTACCGTGGCAGGTGCTGGCCGGGGAGTTATTTATGATGGGGGCCTCGAGTCTGAGGCCTCCATTAATTTGATCGTTTTGCCGTCTGATGAAGCAACCTACCGTGGCAGGCTGGATGATTCCTCTCGGACGGCATTTAATTACGGGCTGCGCTCGATTCAACCTACCGTGGCAGGCTGGATGAATTCTTTGAGCGCAGCCTCTATTTGGATCCAAAAGGGCGGATACGCGCTGGCACAACAATTAGAGGCATTTCCTTCCGTGGCTGGTAGATTGCCCAAAAATTGGCTGGTTGCCGGCGCGCCCGCTCTTAATAACATATCAGACAAGGTTTCAGGGTCATTAGCGTCAATGTCTACCTGGGCAGGTAGCTTGGCCGGGTTAATGACCAAGAATTTGAAGATGGGGGCCTTATGCCAAGAGCTCCAAAATACCTCCAGGAGACTGACCCCTCTTGCGTATAAGGTCCTCATTCTTCAAAAAATCGGAGGTGTATCATGGTTAACTTCACAACGGGACAGAGCATCACGCTTAAACATCTTGTTGTCTTCGACAACGAGAGCAAGATCTTCGCTTCAGGGCGCGAGCAGTTCGGAGCTAAACATATTATCAGGCTCTACCTTCTTAACGAAGACACAGGAGATGTCTTTACCCGCAACGGAAGAACTGAAACTTGGCAGATCGTATCTGACGAATCTCTCCGCCAGCATATATCGGACCATGTCCACGGCGCTTTCAACAACCGCCATATTCCCGTCTACAAGATCCGCGGCGAGTTTAACGCGTGAAGCCGGAGCGGCGGACGGCGGGAATCTCGATATAGAGAAGGTTTTGAATAATCTGCAGCATAAGATCATTTTCCTGGCGTTCATCGGCCATTCCGCTTCAGGCAAGACCGCGACCATGGTTGAAATGGCCAGGCGCTATCCGGCGGTGTTCGCCATTCCGCAGAAGATCACGAACCGTCCGGCCAGACCGAAAAAGGATACAGAGAAGAATATCGTTTTGAGCGTAACCAGCGAGCAACTCCTGGAGGAGATCGCGCTGGGCCGGATTATCTTCTTCCGGTCGGAAGATGTGGAAAAAGCGTTCCAGCCGGAAAGCAGGGATGTCGCGCTGTACGGCCTGCGCAAGAGCGATGTGATCGAACTTCGCGAATCAAAAGTGCTCATGGTGGATACCTCGTCTTTTGATAAAATAGATATCCTGACCAAGGATCTGCGTAAGGTTTTCCTGGGCAAAGAAATTGTGGTTATCAAAGTGGTCTTATCCCGCTTCCCGGTTGATGTTTCAGCGGACAGGGTAAGGGTGGTGCTTGCTTCCGAGCGCAATGCGGCCGGCGCGGATCTTGAGTCACGGGTCAAGAAGACCATGGCTTGCCTCGCGGAGATAAAAGAGAATCAGCCTGAATTGTTCTTCCCTCATGAAGGCATTATCCCCTTTGACAGGATTGACGATCAGGACAGCGCGGAATTGAACAATCTGGACGGCGGTAGAGCCGTTCCGGCCGCCGTAATGATCGTCTCTGTGCTC
The DNA here is from genome assembly GCA_041663465.1 of Candidatus Omnitrophota bacterium. GTDB lineage: Bacteria > Omnitrophota > Gorgyraeia > Gygaellales > Profunditerraquicolaceae > JAGOOP01. The sequence continues at coordinate 2,680 of JBAYMQ010000138.1, forward strand.
ATGGCGATTACGAGCCTGGCAGTCCTGCCCGCTATTGCCGGGGTATTTGCCGCCAGCATAGTCGCGTTTCTTGGATGGACCGCTTTTGTAGCCGGCGCGTATTCTTTCTGGAAAAAGTCTTCCATTATGTATACGGGTAAGATCAGCGATGGAAGGATATTAGCGATCGAAAAAGTCTTCTCATTGCTGCTTGTCCGGGCCAAAGACAACGAGCAGGTTTCCGCGGCAATGGAAAAATATATGCCGTGGCAGACCAACGCGAAAAAGAACTTCTGGTCGAAACGGGGATTGGTCTTTAATATTGCCGTCGCCGCCGCTTTCGCGGTTATAACGTTGGTCTTCCCTGTGGTGTCACCCATATTCGCGGGGGTTGTCGGTTTCATCTTTATGTATTTGCTTTTCGTGACTGTGAACTTCTTCTTTAACTGGGTGCAGTCGGATATAGGATTCGCCAACTTCGTCAAAGACTTTGACAATTTAGATCAGGCATTGCAGAGCGCGATCACGGAGGATAAGGTTGATATCGGCGGCCTGACGAAATATTATGAAGATCAGTTAATAGATAATAAGAACGTTTTAAAGATGTTGAAGGCAAAATTTGATTTGAAGGCCCGCATATACGCGCCGGTCTTGCATGCCACAGTTCGCTTTGCCTTAGGCAGAGGGTTGCTCGCTCTTATCGCGTTGATCGTCGCAGGGCCTATAGTCGGCTTGTTGCCTCAATGGGTTGCCGTCCTGCCGTTTAACAGCGGGATCCAGGCGTATATGGTAAGTGTCGAGATCGCGCTTTTCAATATCCCGTTTGAAGTCGCGTCGGCTATAGTCCAGATGTTTACCCTGTCTAATCTGATCCGCGTATTCTTGATCACTTTCGCCCTGTCATTCGCAAAAGCGCCGGGTTTCTTCAACATCGAAAGATCAAAGGCCGTATATCAAGCTGATGAAACCTTCCAGAAGGCCTCAGAATCCTACGGCGCATTCGCCAATAACAAAGAGAATTTAGAGCTGATCGCTTTGGGATTCTTTAACAAAGCCGGGTTTACTCCTGAAGAACTGGAATCTTTGCGCGCATTGATCGTTACCCCGACGCCCAAGAGTGTTTATGTTTTGACTTTGGGCCTCCTTTTGACCGCCTGGATCAGAAAAGGCTACAGGTTGGATTTCTGGACGTCATACGCGCACATGTGGTTGATCTCGGGCGAAATCACCACCGTGATAGCTATGGGTAATTTGGTCGG
>JBAYMQ010000139.1:0-3911 GCA_041663465.1 Candidatus Omnitrophota bacterium
AGCACACGGCGATACAGCACGCCCGAACCCATTGCGTAGCCGATCGCGTGCGCGGTGCCGGAATCGGGGATACCCGCGACCAGATCGGCTTTAACATCATCATCCTTGGCTAAAGCCTTGCCGGAATTTTCCCGCACGATCTCCGTATTAATCGCCTCATAATTTGACGCGGGAAATCCCGTGTAGATCCACAGGAATGAACAGGTCTGCGTGATACCGTTCCCTTTACACTTTGACTGAATGCCTGATTCATTCAAAAGCACGATTTCTCCCGGGGACAAATATTTTTCGATAGCATATCCGAGATTATGGAACGCCGCTGTTTCAGTCGTTACCGCGATAGCGTCTTTTTTCCTGCCTATCATCAGCGGAAAATAACCGTAGCGGTCGCGCGCGGCATAGACGCCGTCTTTGTTCACGATCAAAAGAGAGCACGACCCGGATATCTCGTTGAACATCTGTTCTATACCGGAAACAATATCTTTTCCGAGGATGATCAATTTCGCGACGAGCTCAGTCATATTAACCCGGCCGTTCACAACTTCGCTGAACGATTGGCCGTCTTTATACAAACGGCTGACCAGTTCATCCGAATTATCGATGTAGCCGTTGGTCACGATAGCAAACGGCCCAAACCGGGAATTTACATACAAAGGCTGCTCTTCGTTGGCGCTGATCACGCCGATACCTTTATTTCCCTCAAGAAGCTTATAATCTTCGAAGAATTTATATTTAAACTGGCTCGCGGCTATACCATGAATCTTGCGGTTCAGATCCTTGCCGAACACCGCGAGGCCCGCGAACTGCGTTCCGAGATGGGAATGGTAATCCGTGCCGTAAAACAAGTCTTCCCTGCAATCGCCGTCTTTAGTCACTACACCGAATATTCCGCTCACAAACTGTCTCCTTTAGCTATGTTTGGCGGCGTATGCGACGCCATTCTTAAAAATTGCGTATCCGTCTCCGAATTCACTGCCGTTGACAAGATGCCGAGGATGCTGGATCGCCATGAAATGGCGTTCAGGATGCGGCATTAAACCCAGGATATGCCCGGTTTCATCGCATATCCCGGCTATATTCTCCCTGGAACCGTTAGGATTATGCGGGAATCCCGCCAATTCCCCCTGGGAGTCGGCATACTGGAACACAATCTGTCCATTCTTCTTAAGCTTCTTCAGAACGGCATCGTCCGCCACGACGAATTTACCTTCACCGTGCGCTATCGGGAGATATATCACCGGCGGCATATCCCTGGTCCAGACGCATTTCCCCTGAAGTTTAACCCCGGATCCCCCGGACAGTTTCAAATGCACCCATGCGTCCCGAAACTGGCCGCAGTCGTTAATGATCAGGCTTGCCTCTTGTTCCAGCGTTTCGTTCCCGGGCAACAATCCCGCCTTGACGAGTATCTGAAATCCGTTGCATATGCCGATCACCAATTTACCGTCATTAATAAATTTCCTGATCTGTCCGGCAAGCTTACATTTCAATTCATTGGCCAGCACCTTGCCCGCGGATATGTCGTCGCCATAACTAAACCCTCCGGGCAAAGCCAGGATCTGATATTCATCCAAAGCCTTGACCCGCTGTATGAACCGATTGACGTGGATCATTTCGGCTATGGCGCCGGCGCGCTCAAAAGCGAACGCCGTTTCCAGGTCGCAATTTGTCCCCGCAGTCCTCAAAACGCACACTTTAGGATTTTTCATGTTTTATGTTTCTTGTAGAAATCCTTGATAATACGAACGACTTCTTTCGGGCTATCGGTAACTTTGAATATACCAAGGTCTCCGGGGCTGATACAACCCTCGGACGCAACGGAATCTTTCATCCAATCGATAAAACCCTTCCAGTATTGAGTGCCGACCGCGACAATAGGGAAACGATGTATGCGCATGGTCTGCACAAGATTCAAAGCTTCGCTGAATTCATCCAGGGTGCCATAGCCGCCCGGCATGATAACAAAAGCTTTGGCGTATTTTACAAACATGACCTTCCGGATGAAAAAATAGCGAAAATCAACGAGTGTATCGACATACGGGTTCGACTTCTGTTCCATCGGGATATGGATATTCAACCCTATGGAATGCCCTTTGGCGCGCCGCGCGCCGCGATTCCCGGCTTCCATCAATCCAGGCCCCCCGCCGGTAACGATCGCGTATCCCGCCTTGGCCAAAAGATAAGAAACTTCTTCGGTGAGCTTATAATATCTATGGCCCTGGGGAAGGCGCGCAGACCCGAATATGGATACCGCCTTGCCCACGGACGCCAACACTTCAAATCCCTCGACAAATTCGGACATAATACGGAACATGCGCCACGGATCTTCAGTAGTAAAATCATGACGCTCGTTAAAAATATCCTTAAATCTCTCCATAGGGATGCTTCTCCTTTACCATCGTAACGGGCTCTGCCATGCCTCTTTGAGATCTTTCAAGGACGCCTGAACGCATGGTTTCCCGTTCAAACCGTATACCCGCAAAGTCCCGGATTGGGTTACGCATCCGGCCAACCCCAGAGGCAAACCCTTGAATATCCGCTCGAACGACTTTTGATGCGCGGCGCTGACTTCAACGATAAACCTGGAATGCGATTCTGAAAACAGCAAGGTATCGTTACGGTCGAGCTGCGCTGGGACCTCCTTGAGGAACAAGTCCATGCCAAGCCCTCCCGAAAAAGCCATTTCCGCGGCGGCGACGCCGATACCTCCCTCAGAACAATCGTGCATGGCGCTGACCAGACCAAGAGAAGCCGCCTTTGCAAGAGCCTCAAAGATCGTTTTCGCCCGGCGCGCGTTTACCGCGGGGACCGCGTTGCCGACAAAACCTAAAGAATCATAATACGCCGATCCCCCCAATTCGTCGCCGGTAACTCCGACCACATAGACAAGGTCGCCGGGTTGTTTCGTGTACATGGATACCGCTTTATTCACATCGTCCATGACCGCGATGGCCGAAATCAGCAGCGTGCCGGGGATAGCCAGGGACTTGCCCTTCACGGAATATTCATTATATAAACTGTCCTTGCCGGAAATGAACGGGACGCCGAAAGCCTTTGCTATATCATAACAACCTATAGACGCGCGCACAAGAGAACCCAAACGGTCAGGCTTATCCGGGTTCCCCCAGCAGAAATTATCCAGGATCGCGACCTCCTTAAGCGAGCCGCCTACTGCGATTATTTGCCGCAACGCTTCATCTATACAACCGGCCGCCATCCAGTACGGATCTATAAAACCATACCTGAAATTTATCCCGTTCGATACAATTACGCCCTTATCGCTCCCCAGCAACGGCCTGACTATCGCGGCATCAGACGGCCCGTCGTTGCAGATACCGACAAGAGGTTTGACGACCGATCCGCCCTGGACTTCATGGTCGTACTGACGCACGATCCATTCTTTCGAGCAGGTGTCGTAGCGAGACAATAGCTTGGACAACGGCTTCCCAAGATCAGGCGGACAGGAAACCGAAGGCTCTGTGTGTTTTGTTTGGATAAAAACAGCTTTTTTTTCGGTCTTGGGCAGGCCATCGTGCAGAAAATCCATATCTAAAACGCACACGCGGTTCCCTTTATAATACAGCTCTAACTTTTTGGTATCAGTGAATTCGCCGATAACGGTCGCTTCGACGTTCTCGCCGCGGCACACGGCCAAAAGCGCCATGATATTTTCCCTGGGCACCGACACCACCATGCGTTCCTGGGATTCCGATATCCATATCTCGGTATACGCTAATCCCTTATATTTAAGAGGCACTTTATCCAGCTGCACGCGCGCGCCCAAATACTGGCCCATTTCACCTACCGCGCTCGACAACCCTCCGGCGCCGCAATCGGTGATAGCGCTATAGAGATTGCGGTCGCGCGCCTGAAGGACAGCGTCGACCACTTTCTTTTCCTGGATAGGATTG
>JBAYMQ010000140.1:0-3907 GCA_041663465.1 Candidatus Omnitrophota bacterium
CTGCGCCGCACTAAGAATAATCCGGTTTTGATCGGAGAGGCGGGTGTCGGAAAGACCGCGATCGTCGAAGGGCTCGCGCAGCGTATCGCGCAGAAAGACGTTCCGGAAGGCCTGAAAAACAAGAAGATCATTACGCTCGATATGGGCAGTCTTGTTGCGGGCGCGAAATTCCGCGGGGAGTTCGAGGACCGCCTTAAGGCTGTTTTAAAGGAAGTTGAATCGAAGAACGGTGAGATCATCCTGTTCATCGATGAAATGCATACGCTGGTCGGCGCTGGTGCCGCCGAAGGCGCGGTGGACGCGTCGAATATGCTTAAACCCGCTCTTGCGCGCGGTCAGCTGCGCTGTATCGGCGCGACGACACTTGATGAATACCGGAAACATATAGAGAAAGACGCGGCGCTTGAGCGCAGGTTCCAGCCGGTGAACGTGGATCAGCCTACTGTCGAGGATACGATCGCGATCCTGCGCGGCTTGAAAGAGCGGTATGAGTTATACCACGGCGTGCGCATTAAGGACAGCGCGTTGATCGCGGCGGCTCAAATGTCGGATCGCTACATCACGGCGCGGTTCCTTCCGGATAAGGCGATCGATCTTATCGATGAAGCAGCCAGCCATTTACGCATGGAGATAGATTCCAAGCCGCAGGCGCTCGATGAAGCGGACCGGCGTATTATGCAGCTTGAGATCGAGAGGCAGGCTTTGAGGAAAGAAAAGGATGACGCTTCCAAGGAGCGGTTGAGAACGCTTGAAAAAGAGCTGGAAGAGCTTAAGAAAAAGTCCCTTGATCTGACCACGCTATGGAAAAAAGAGAAGGCTTTGATTTTGGAGGTCAGAAAGATCAAGGAACAGATCGAGGACGCGAAAAGGGAAGAAAAAGATGCCGAGAAGAAAGCCGATCTGAATAAAGTCGCGCAGATACGTTATGGCCTCGCGAGAGAACTTGAAAACAAATTAAAAGCGGCGAGTGAAAAAATGAGTCTGGCGCAGAGCAAGGGAGCGCTGCTGAAGGAAGAAGTCGACGAAGACGATATCGCCACCGTAGTCGCGAAATGGACCGGTATTCCGTTGACCCGGCTTATGGAAGGCGAAAGCCGGAAGTTGCTTAATATGGAAGAGCGTTTGAAGGCGCGCGTCGTGGGGCAGGATGCCGCGGTGGCCGAGGTTTCCGGCTGCATCCGCAGGGCCCGTTCGGGTTTGAGCGATCCCCACAGGCCCGCCGGAGTGTTCATATTCGTGGGACCGACGGGTGTAGGGAAGACCGAATTGGCAAAATCTCTGGCGTGGTTCCTTTTTGACGACGAACAGTCCCTGATCCGCATAGATATGTCGGAATATATGGAAAAGCACTCGGTATCGCGGCTTATCGGCGCGCCGCCGGGATATGTGGGTTATGAAGAAGGCGGACAGTTGACCGAAGCTGTGCGCAGGCGTCCCTATTCGGTAATTCTCTTCGATGAGATCGAGAAGGCGCACAGCGATGTGTTCAATATTCTGTTGCAGATATTCGATGACGGGAGATTGACCGACGGCCAGGGAAGGGTCGTCAATTTTAAAAATACGGTTATCGTGATGACCTCTAATATAGGCACGCAGTTGATCGACCGTGAAAACCCCAAGGAGGTGATTGAAAGGAAAATTGATGAGGAGTTCAAGAAGCATTTCAAGCCCGAGTTCCTGAATCGTGTTGACCAGACCATCATATTCAACTATCTCAAGGAAACCGATATGGAAAAGATCGTCCGTATACAGCTCGATGAGATAGCGCAGCGGCTGAAGGTCAATAATAGTGTCGGGCTTGATATTTCGAAGAAAGCTGTAAAGGCGCTTGCCCTGGAGGGGTTTGATCCTGTGTATGGCGCGCGGCCGTTGAAGCGGCTTATCCAGAAAAAGCTGGTAGACCCGCTGGCTCTAAAAGTTCTTGAAGGCGCATTAAAAGGGGGAAGTACGGTCACAGTCGATGCCCGCGACAACGACATTATCTTTGGTTGACACCGCCGGGTTATGTGTTAAAATACTAAGATTATGGTAAGACAGGTGGATCAATCGGACAGGAAAAACAAGGTACTCGCGGCCACGGTCAGCTCTTATATCAAGAGCGGTAACCCTGTGAGTTCACATGAGTTAGCGCAGCATTTCGATTACAGCTCGGCAACGATGCGCGCGATCATGGCTGAACTTGAAGATGACGGCTATTTGTTCCAGCCGCATACGTCCGCGGGGCGCGTGCCTACGGATAAAGGGTACAGATATTATGTCGATTTTCTTATGGCTCAGGTGCCTTTGACGCTTGAACAGAAAGAATCGATCCTGAACGAGTATAAAAAACGCATAACGTCGCTCGATGATGTGCTCCAGAAGACGACGCAGATCATCGCGACTTTGACGCATTATACCTCGATCGTGTCTTTTCCGGACTGGGACGACCGGTTCATATTCTCGGGTTTGAGCAATATCATCCAGCAGCCTGAATTCGCGGATAAGCAGAAGTTATTTTTGATAATCAAGCTTCTTGAAGAGAAACGCCAGCTTCTGAAACTTTTGAATGAGGAGATCTCCCAGCCGAAGATATATATCGGCGGCGAGATCAGCTGCTCGTATATCAACGAAGAGTGTTCATTGATCGTGATGCCTTATAAAAAGGGCAAAAAAAAGGATAACAAGAAAGGGAAGGTCGCGGTTCTAGGTCCGCGCCGCATGACGTATGATCAGGCGGTGTCGACGCTGGCGTTTGTCGCCGAGACATTGGACGGCCTTTTGGAAAACTATTAATATGAATAATAAGAACCAGGAAGATAAGAAAATAAATAACGGCAAGGAGCAGCCGCAGGTTGATAAGACCGTGACTATCCCCGAAGTCGAATACAATGAGCTTAAGGCCCAGGCGCAGAAAGCAAACGAGAATTGGGATAAGATGATGCGCCTGCAAGCTGATTTCGATAATGTGCGCAAGCGCTGGGACCGGGAGCGGGCAGAGTTCACCAAGTTCGCTAATGAAGAGCTGCTTTGCGATATGCTTAATATTGTGGATGAGCTTGAGCGCAGCCTTGAGCTGTCGCAGCAAAAAAACGAGAATTACGCCGCTTTTTTAAAAGGCGTTGAAATGATCCTGGCGCATTTGCATGATCTCCTGAAGAAGAACGGGGTCAAGTGCATGGAGGCGCAGGGAAAGTGTTTCGATCCGCAGTATCACGAGGCTTTGATGACCGTAGAAAAAGACGATTGCCCGGAACACACGATCGTCGATGAGATGCAAAAGGGATATATGATGAACGACCGCGTCCTGCGTACGGCAAAGGTGCAGGTGTCGCGCAAGAAGACACAGGAATAATTTAACCGTCATTGCGAGTGAACAATATAGCCGTCATTGCGAGCCCCGAAGGGGCGAAGCAATCTAATACAGATTGTTTCGTCGCCTGCGGCTCCTCGCAATGACAGAGCGATACTCCCCGCAATGACGTGAACCCAGGAGGCAGATATGGCAAAGGTAATCGGGATCGACTTAGGTACTTCAAATTCGGCTGCAGCGGTGATGGAAGCGGGAAGGCCGGTTATTATTCCTTCGGCTGAAGGCGCGGGCGTAGCCTCGGGTAAGGCTTTTCCGTCGTACGTCGCGTTCACCAAGGACGGGCAGAGGTTAGTCGGCGAGCCGGCGCGGCGCCAGGCAGCCATTAACCCGGAAGGGACCATTTATGCGGCAAAGCGCAAGATGGGGCAGGATTATCATTTCAAAGCAATGGGTAAGGATTATACCCCGCAGCAGATATCGGCGTTCATTTTGCAGAAGATAAAACAGGACGCGGAAGCTTATCTGGGCGACAAGGTCGAGCAAGCGGTCATCACGTGCCCGGCGTATTTCGACGATAATCAGCGCCAGGCGACAAAGGACGCGGGCGAGATCGCCGGC
>JBAYMQ010000141.1:0-3889 GCA_041663465.1 Candidatus Omnitrophota bacterium
ATAAATATGCGACTTTTTCGTTGGTGCGATCTACCGCCAGCGCGTATTGTATAAGATCATTGGTCCCTATTGAAAAGAAATCGGCTTCTTTTGCCAGATGATCCGCGGTCATAGCGGCCGACGGAACCTCGATCATTACGCCGACTTCTATGTTTTCGTCAAAAGGCTGGCGCAGTTTTCGCAATTCCTCTTTACACTCGTCAAGAATGGCGTTAGCCTGCTGCAACTCCTCGATGCCCGAGATCATCGGGTACATAAGCCTGAGCTTGCCGTAGACGGAGGCGCGCAGGATAGCGCGCAGTTGCATTTTAAAAACGTCGGGGCGCGCGAGACAAAAACGTATCGCCCGCCAACCCAGGAACGGCTTTATTTCTTTGGGCATGTCAAACTGCGATAAAAACTTATCGCCGCCCAGATCCAGCGTCCGGATGATGACCGAATAAGGTTTCATTTCCTCGGCCACATATTTATAAGCATGAAAATGCTCTTCCTCGGTAGGGGCGTCCTTACGATTCATGTAGAAAAATTCCGAACGGTATAAGCCTATCCCCTGGCCGCCATGGATCTTGACCGACGGGATCTCATCGGGCAGCTCAGTATTCGCGGCGACGTCTATAACCCTGCCGTCAAGCGTGACGGCGGGCAGATCCTTAACCTGCAGGAATTTCTCTGCGACACCCTGTAATTTTTTCTCTTCTTCCTGATATATACGCAGGGTCTCTTCATCGGGGTTGACGATAACGACACCCATTGTGCCGTCAACGATAAGAATATCGCCCGTTTTGATCTTATTTATCGTTTCCCCCAGACCCACGACAGCCGGGATCTCAAGCGATTTCGCCATGATAGCCGTGTGAGAGGTCTTGCCGCCGATATCGGTCACGAACGCGCAAACCATCTGCTTATGCATGGCAGCCGTGTCGGAAGGAGAAAGATCGTGCGCTACGACAACCACCCGGTTCTTTAGATCCCTTAGATTGCGGTGTTCTTTCCCCAGGAGATTGCGCAAAACGCGTTTGCCGACGTCATTTAGATCGGAGATACGCTCGCGTAAATACTCATCCTCGATTTTGGAAAAAACCTGGATATATTTTTTGAGTACTTCGGAAAAAATATACGGAACGCAAACCTGGTCTTTTTTGAGCCTGGAGATCACTTCTTCGATGAGCATGCGGTCTTCAAGAACCAGCAAATGCGCGTCGAAGATCTGGGCTTCTTCCTGCCCCATCTCCTGGGCAATGCGTTTCTGAAGCTCAACTATTTCTTTACGGGTAGAGATCAACGACTCTTCGAACAACTGGATCTGCAGCGGGATCTCTTCCGCGGTAATGGGCTGTTCGGGGATCTCAAATTCCTCTTTGCCGAATTTATACGCCGGGGCAATATTAATGCCAGGGGCAGCCGCGATACCTTTAAGCGTAATCATAATTCTTCCTCACAACTAATGATCTTTTCCAACTCTACAAGAGCGATTTCCGCGTCCTTGCCGTCAGCTTCAATAGAGATCTCGGTGCCCTGTTCTGCGCCAAGCATTAAAATACCCATTATTGATTTACCATTCACCTTTTCATCGTTATAAGTAACGGTTACCCGCGCGTCGAACTTATTGGCGACCTGCACAAATAACGCGGCCGGCCGCGCGTGCAGCCCTTGTTTATTTTTCACGATAACCGTTTTGCTCACTACAGACATTGTTATTATATTTCCTCAAGCAGGTCCAGAATAACCTTTGCCAGCTTCATCGGGTCATGGCGGATAAAACTCTGGATCAGTATTGTATCGTCTTCGACGACACGGTATCCCATTTGCTCTATCTTCTTGCGATCGTTCACGACCTGAAATGACTGCCCCGATGTATAACGCTCGAGCAAACCCGGGGGGATCTTCCCGGTATTCACAATACAATAATCGATCAACGCCGGATGCGAATGCTCGATCAGCGCCTTTATATGATTAGCCGCCGTATAGCCGTCCGTCTCTCCGGGTTGGGTCATGACATTGCAAACATACACCTTGATCGCCCGGGATTCAGCTATCGCGTCCGTGATATCTTTGATCAAAAGGTTAGGGATAATACTCGTATAGAGAGACCCCGGCCCCAACACAATAAGGTCCGCTTCGCGTATGGCCCGCAGAGCTTCCGGCGTCGCTTCCGATCCTTCAGGGCGCAGGCTCACCTTTTCTATAGGCTTGCATGCCTTGGGGATATTGTTTTCGCCTTCAGTAACCGACCCATCGTTATGCGTGGCCACAAGAACGACGTTATTCAAGGTTGACGGGATAACCTGCCCGCGCAACGCCAGGACCTTGCTTGTTTCCCGGATGGCCTTCTCAAAATCCCCGGTGAGCCTGGTCATGACCGTGATAAATAAATTACCGAAGTTATGGCCCGCGAGTTCCGACCCTTTTTCAAACCTGAACTGGAAAAGATCCCGCATCATGGTCGACGCGTCAGCCAGCGCTACCAGACAGTTGCGTATATCCCCCGGAGGCAGGATATCAAATTGCTGCCTGATCCTGCCTGATGACCCGCCGTCATCGGCGACCGTTACGATAGCGGTAATATTCGAAGTATATTCCTTAAGGCCGACCAGCAACGTCGACAAACCCGTGCCTCCGCCTACGGAAACGATCTTCGGCCCGCGGGCAAGCTGTTTACGCTGGTATAATATATCGACTAACTCATTCTCCCGCGACGCGGGTATGACCGCCGCGATGAACGCATGAGTCAAACGTTTTATGCCAAAGATCAGAATGATGATACCCAGCAAAAGAATAACCAGATCCAACGCCCGTATAATAAAGAACTGCCGCGACTGCAGGCCGCTCGAACCGATAATAAGAAGTATCGCTCCGAACGCGCTCAACCCCATCCAGCGTTTGATCCCGATGCCCGGGTAGAGCCACTTCAAGATTCGTGTGATCTGGGTGAGCATTTAACCTTAATTAAATTTTTTCGTCTTCCTGGCTTATAACTTTAGTGATCGCCTTGTCGTCAACGCAGTTGCGCAGGCTATCGCGAAAGAATTTATCTTTAAAAAGACGGGATATTCGTGCCAATGCTTTAAGGTGAGGGCCCGCCGAGTCTTGGGCGGCAAGAAGCAGGAAAAAAATGTATACGGGTTCGCCGTCGAGCGAATCGAAATCGACGCCTTTTTTAGATAACGCGAAGGCCCCGACTAATTCTGACACGCTATCGGTCTTGGCGTGCGGGATCGCGATGCCCTGGCCTATAGCCGTTGACCCGAGAGACTCCCGTTCCATGAGCGAATCGATGACTTTATTGCGGTTTGATTTATCAAGTTTTCCTGCGGAGATCAAAAGATCCACCAGTTCCCGGATCACATCTTCCTTCTTGGTGGCGGTAATATCCGCTTGTATCGCGGTTTTCGATAAAAAGTCCATGATCTTCATACACAGATCTCCTTTCTGCCACGCGGAGCGGCAGATCTCGAACGCAGTAAAACTAAAAATATGGAGCGGGAGACGGGGGTCGAACCCGCGACAACTACCTTGGCAAGGTAGCACTCTACCAACTGAGTTACTCCCGCAAAACTATCACTGTAAAGAACACGCATGCGCTACTGTGTTAATGGGCGGAAGAGGATTTGAACCTCCACGGGTTACCCCAATAGCTCCTAAGGCTATCGCGTCTGCCAATTCCGCCATCCGCCCGCATTGCTTGAATGGGGCCTGGCACAATTTTGAATTCAAGTCCTTAAACGGGACTTGGCTTCCTATCACGCTGACATACTCAGGAAGACATCCCGTCGTTCCCGCACTCACTTCCCGGACGGGACAACGCGAAACAGATGCCGTTCCGCGAGGTAATTAGTGAGCTTGAGTCACCGGCAAACACAATTCCGGGGACGAAATCCCGTCGTGCGCA
>JBAYMQ010000142.1:0-3861 GCA_041663465.1 Candidatus Omnitrophota bacterium
GAGCAGATGGCCAGGTGGCTGAAGGCTGTGGATGTTGAATGTCCGTTTGCCACAAGACGCGCGATAAGGACGAAGGTCCTATGGTTGAATGGATTGGGAGCGAGGCCGGGGGATAACGTGCGCAAGGATTTTGTTCAGCTGGTCGGCAGCGTCAGGATGGCGAAATATCTGGTGGATCTGGAGAGGATCAGGGGATATGCCCAGGCTGTTCTATCCCAGGACGGAACAGCGGCGATCCCGGCTATTTCCTATATCCCTGTTTCTCCAACGAAGCGCAGGCGGGGGCGTGAGGTTATCGACAACCGCCGCAAGATTATTGACGGTTTGATCCGGAAAGAATCGCGCATACAGCGCAAGATCGCGGAACTTCAGTTGGATCCGGCGTCTCAGGACGAACTGCGGTCCGCGATGTTAGATCCGCTTATGGAGATCAAGAGAAATGTTTTCAGAGCGGTGACCCGGTATCTCGGCAGGCGGAACGCGGCCGTGATCACCGACGCGGGACATCCGTTCATAACCGCGTATACGCTCTTTTTAATCCGCGATAATAAAGCGACAACAAAGTTCGATATCGATGGAACGGTTCTTTTAACGTGCGATGGGTTGTTCGAGTTGTATAAGCGCAGCGTCGGGAAGGAATTATACAAGGCCGGTTTTTACGGCAGGGAAAGCCTGATGTCTGAAGTGTTGTCGGGTCGGGTGCCTGTGTCTGAATTAAGCAGACGGTTTGAAACATTTTTGAGGCTGCGGGAGGATGGCGTGGACGCTAATCCGGCCATGCGGGTGGCCATGGCATCCGACTTCAGGATAAGCGAACGCGTCTATCGGCTCGCGCGCGGGCAAAAAGACAGTTCTAATGAGCCTTTTACCCAATCTCAGGCCGCGTCTATCGCGTCCGCAGCGGACCCGGTTGAAAGCTGCTATCGCGCGATCATGTACCTCGAAACAGGCGTCAGCAGGAACGCTGCGATGAAACGCGCTACCTCAAGCGCCCAGGCTTCAGAGGATCGTTCTTCCCGCGACGGCGGCGCAGATACGGCCGCGTCGCTGGAAGAAAAAATTTCCACGATCATCGAGCGCGGCAAAGTGCCCGAAGAGAATACCGGCCGCGGCGCGGAATGGGAAAAGGCCGAGATGTTCGTCGAATATCTTAACAAACAGGTCGATTCTTTTAACCGCGTCCTGATAGAGCATAATATCAAATCGCGCGTCAGCCCGCAGGAATATGTGTCGCGGTTTATATCAACAGAAAGTTTTACGGGAAACACGCCGATCATGCGGCTGTATTTTAAGGAAGAGCGTCAGCCGAATATCCCCGATGCCGTCAAACGGACGTATAGGGCTTTTGTGAACCGAGCCCCTGAAAATATAAGGCCCGTAATGAACGAGCTTATATTGAGAAGGATCTCGGAGTTGGGATGGGATAAGGCTATCGGGCAATGGGTCCGGAATAACTGCGGATACGGCGGCCGCTATCGCGTGTCGGATATTCAGGATAGAAGTATCCGCAGGAATTTATTGAAAATATCTTTGCGATTCGATAACGGTCGTATTAAGGAGTGCATGCTCAAGGGGGCGATAGATAAACCCGATTCCGATCTCGGAGATGAGGCGGTATTTGTGGAACTGCAGAAATTATTGCTCGCGGCCGATACCGGGGACGGAGCCTTTTTGTATAGAAATCCACCGGGCAGGGATGTTCTTGTTGAGGCAGTATTCATAGGGGAAACCGCCAATAAAGCGGTCTCGGAGCTGATAAAAAGCAAGGATCGTTTTTTGCTCAAGCAAACCGTAATGACCCTGGCCGGCCATCTAGCCCTTGAGAATATCCTCGGCTGTAACGATCACGGGTTCAGGAATAAGTTCATTGATTATGATATAGGCGGGGTCCGCAATATAGCGACGTTCGATGTTGAATTCGCCCTTTTGGCTGAAAAAAATTACGCGTGGGAAATCGAGGATACGCGTGATGGCACATCCGAGATAGCCCTGGCGGTCCTATTGTATGATTTTAAAAACGTCCGGGCCAGGACGCAATTATTCCAAGAGATAGAGGCTCTTTATGTAAAACAGTGGGCGGCGATCAGCCTCCGCAGGGATGAAGTTGGCAAGGTCTTTGAAAAATATCTGCCCCCGCAGAGAATGGCGTCATTGCGGCAGATGGATAAAGTCCTCGACGCGGGCCCGGAAGCGTTCCTGGACAAATTATATCAGGCATTGCTCGTCGACTACAGGATACGGGGGGTTTACCGGAGGTATCTGCGGTATTTGTTCCTGGAACATGACGATAGTATCCCGGCGTATCTTGAGGTGTCCCGCGAAAGAGGTATTTCCAAGAAGCAGCTTTTTCGGCACGCGTTCGTCAGCTTTGAGCCGCAAAGGCTTGTCGTTGAGCGCGCGCAGCGTTTCCGGGGGATCCATAGCCGCGGGGTGCAGGAAATCGTCTCCCAGAATAGCGCCGGCGGGACCGTTTGTATAAATGAAGTGTATGTTTTGATCGATAAGCTCGTGAGCGGTATTCTTGGGCCGGAAGCGCTGGCGTCGCTTAAAAAAGAAAATGAAGAGATCGCGGCAGAATACGACGCGTTTAAAAGTGAAATGCGCGCCTGGCGGCGTGACGGCGGAGTGCCGCAATATAATATGCTCCGCGGGGAAGAAGTATTTAAAGGTCTTCGTCTTTCCTTCCGTGGCTGGTGGAGGACAGAGATCGCTTCCCCGCGGGGTATTTTAAATTCCGGGCTGCGCGTTTTTTCCAGGGCGCGCGACGGCGGCGCTGAAGATCCCGGTATCGCGGATGAGCGTTTCCGCGTATTGGTTAAAAGATTAAATTGCGGTTGCGGCAATCTGAGCATGGAAGCGGCCGTCGAATTGGGGAAGAGCGGTGATCCTCGCGCCTTGCGCTTCTTGATCGAGGCTCTTAAAAAGCAGGAGGGGGCAGGCATAATAAGAGCCATAGTCGGAGCTTTGCTTGAGATCGGCGATACATCGTATGGACCTTTGCGGGCAGTTTTACAAGAACAGACGATACATTACAATGTCCGGGTGGAAATAGTAAACGCGCTCGAAAGGGCCGGAATGGCTAAGCAAGGGGATAAAACTGACGGCGGTAATATAGCGCAGCTCATGGGAATGCCGTTTTTCTACGAGATCGCCATGATCCTGGACCCGGATCTTGATTGCAGGCCCCTGGGAGTGAAAGAAACGCTTATTAAGGCTATAATCGCGGACATGCCCGTGAGTTCTTTTAAAGAAGACGAATCCTCTTCGCTGCTTATGGAGCTTTTGTGCGTAGAGCATATGACAAACGATATTCGCCGCAGGTTGATCATCGCTCTTTTTAATCGTCTCGCGTTTGAGCGCAGAGAGAAGGAAATCCTTCCTCAATGGTTCTTGATCTACAGCCTTGAGGGGTGGGAGATATATGTGGATCTTCTGACGTTTGAACAGCTCAAACTTCATAAGGAGATCAACGCCCAGGGGCTCGCGGAAATTAAATCCGAAACAATCAGCGTTCAGCGGGCGCTCGAGATCCTGGAAGCGTTTGAGAACGCCGCCTCGGAGGGAAAAAATGCGCGAACGGATGGCGGCCGGGAATCCATGC
Organism: Candidatus Omnitrophota bacterium; assembly: GCA_041663465.1. GTDB lineage: Bacteria > Omnitrophota > Gorgyraeia > Gygaellales > Profunditerraquicolaceae > JAGOOP01. The sequence goes on from JBAYMQ010000142.1 coordinate 3,602, forward strand.
CCGGACTTGACGAAAAGATAAACCTTTGGTTAGGGCGATTAAATGACCTGGGCGGGGATGTTCTTCTGGCGCGCCAATATATAGAGGAAATGTTCAGGGATGGGGTGGACATAGAATTGATATCCGCGGTCGTTGATATTGAGTCGATGGTTTTAGGTCAGAAGGTTTCCGGTATCGGCAAGGATATTAACACGCTTATTTCGCGCGCTGAGCTTGACGCCTTCCGGTATTCTCCGGAGATCGAGATCATTTATGAAGGA
>JBAYMQ010000143.1:0-3845 GCA_041663465.1 Candidatus Omnitrophota bacterium
GGATCATAAGCAATATCAAGCGGCATATAATTAGTGCCGGATAAAGCCCTAGTAACAAGAATATCTGCGGGAGTGCCGTCGCCGTCAGCTTTTATCCCCGTAACGGAAGAGCCCTCATAATTAGCGGCCCAAATTGACGGAGGCGTAGCATTATAGGCAAAGCAGACTGCAACCGGGCGGGCGCCGGTAGTATATTCCGCTATTAAAGCCCCGGTGTCGGCATTATATTTGTATACTTTGTTGGAAAATTCCTTAGTTACCCATACTGTAGGAGGAGTAGTTGTCCCGACATAACACATTCCTTTAATAGTGCTCAAATCAACGGCCGCCTTGATTTCATCCTCATATGAGCTTGTCGTGTTACTTGGCCCGGCATTAGTAACAATGGGAAAAGACCTGGAGCTTTCAACCGGCATGGCCGCGTCTACTGTCGCGCTCACATAGTCATATGCCGTGGGAAATGGTGTAGTGCCTTGGATAACCCTGGTGCTGGGATCTGTAAACCTTACCAAATACCACCTGATATTATTCAACCCCGCATCGCTAAGACCGCGGGTGAATTGCACGCGGACATTTGAGCCGTTCTGGATCAGGTTTCCGCGGATAGCGTAACGGCCTTCAATGCCGTTAATGGCAGAGTTTCCCCTCGTAGAAAAGAAAAGCAGGCAGCTGCCGACCTGGCTCCAGGGCACGGATATTGCCGGGTCGTCGACTGCCGTGGGCGAATCCACAGCCATCTGGACTGTATCGGTTTGGACTTCGGCATCGGTCTGGAATTCTATAACCTGCCAGGTAATATTCAGGATTCTATTTGTATTGGTATCGCCGCTGGTATCCCGCTGTAACTGCAATGTGTCTCCGTCATCGATCAACGAAGCGGTAACCAAAGAACCTTCATCAGAATCATTGCGCGCCATATACCATCTGGTATTGACTATGGCGACGGATTTAGAAACATCGACCGAAACAGGCAATGAAACATTCTTTGTCGTACAGGCAGGGTTGGCTTCAGGGCCATAGGGCAGGGAACTGCTTCCCCGCTGAATAAAAACGCCGTCTTCGAATTCCACAATATAATACCGCACACTGGCCGCTCCTACATAATAATCGCGGCTGATGATCAAACTGTTATCGGCTTCAAAGGTTGCCGAAAATAAGCTATTACAGAGAGTACCTGAAACCGTGTCTGTATTGACGTACAACAGGATAAAAGCCTTGGATTGGACAACATCTTTGATCGGCACGCTGACCGTCATGTCATCCGTGTCAAAATAGGAGTCGCCTTGCTGCATGCGTTTTATCTGCACAGCCGAGGCGTCAGGAGGAGAAAAAAATATGCCGGATAAGAAACCCAGAACCAAAAAGAAGCCGGACAGGATAAATCTTGAGTTTCTGATTTTCTCTGACATCTTATTCCTCCTTTAGACCCTTCAAAGAGAGCGAACCGGACGAAGCTTCGTTCCCTTCCTGGGCGGATGGCTCTTCCTGCGGCTGTTCGACCTGGGGGGCGGGCTCTTGCGAATCCGGCGTCTTCGGCGCAGCCTTAAGAAATGTTATCGATATAACCTTAGTGCTCCTGGATTTACGCTTGCCTTCCTGAATTTTCAGAGTCTCTTCGTAATTGACCTTGACCGTATCTCCTGTTTTTATATCGTTCAGGGATTTCTTATGGATTATTCTGACTTTTTTATCAAGATTGAATGCGGATTCTACGCCGACCTTACTTACCGGATCGACGCCGGTTGCTACGGCGATAAAATTGCCGCTTAAAGCGCTGACGGTTCCGCTGGCTTCTTTAGCGACGATTTTGACTGTTTCTTTAACTGCCGCGCCCGTTTTAGGTTTCGCCTCAGCTGCGGATACAGAGCCGCCATTCAAGAAAAACGCAACAAACAAAAGTCCCAGCGCTAACCCGGTCATTTTAAGAGTCATTTTACCGTCTCCTGTGTTTAAGGCTTATAAAAGAAAAATCCCGCGGCGCTTTTCCCTCCTGCCGCAGGCTGGCTATACCGTTCATCCTGCCCTCTTCGATTTCTCCGCGCCACGATACGACGCCGCCGTCAGGGCCGGTCTGCATGGTTTCCCATATGATCTTGTTATTGTCCTCTACCGTTATGGAATAATTGGAGCTTTCATATCCCAGATCGTTCATCCTGGCGGATACGAATTTACCGTCAACAAAACTTAAAACATCGGCTGATTCTTCCTCGGAATCCGCGGCTACCATTTTGACCTGCCATTCCGAAGAGCGTAATTCGGACAACCTTTGAGTTTCCGCGGAAACGGCAGGCACCTTCTGCGTATTCCTGACTTTAGCTTTTACAGAAACAAAATAAAGACCGCCCAAACCCGCCAAAAGGATGAAGAATATTCCGCCGAACGCAAAATACATCCGGGTGCTATTACGCGTAGCGAATTCCGCCTTCTGGCCTTCGCCCGCCGCCTGGTAAACCTCGACTTCGGTCTTTACCCGCTTGACGAATTCCTCAGAACCGAGGATCCCGCCTCGCTGCAATTTTTTATGAATGTATTCGCCGTCTTCCTTTGAGACGCCGCGAACGAACTCCGCGTAATCGGCATTGGCTAAAAGACCCAGGGCTTCATCTATCGCCGCTTTCATGAATCCCATGCCTTTTTGCTTCGCGATGTCGTTATACATGTAATACTGATAGCTCGAATACGGGTAATTTTTTGCGTCATTGGTCAAATTTAATTTTTCGGGATTCAAATGAATATAAGCTGTCATTTTCAACAAATACGGATTTTTTTCAATAAACGCGGCTTTATAACGTTCACGGAATAAATGGCCCTTTCTATCATAGCGGCCGTTGAAATATTTAGTATAGTTATTATTCAGATCTCTCATAAAATCGGAGATCTCCTGCGTATTATTCTGCACAGAAGCGTCAGAACTTAATTCTTTTTCTAATTCTATTAAAAGATGAAAATGCTCGGGAATAAGGCAAAAAGAAAATATCTTTATGCCGTATTGTTCCTGGTATTTTTTGAGGAATTCTAAGAACATCGTATAATCCCCTTCATCCTTAAAAATACTCTCATTGTGCTCCGCTCTACATGTTATGAAGTACAGAGAATCCTTCAAATATATTCGTGGCAATCTGGGCATTTCCCGCCTTTTTGCCTGGCACTTTAAGCTCTAAATCATTGTTGTGCCTGGCACTTTAAGCTCAGTCAAAAAAAAATCTCAGGCAAACATATACCTGAGATCAACCGCGAGGAGTTTCGGCAACCTGCCTTTCCGCCCTGGATTAGGCGGATGCATGGCTTTGCGTCCCCAGGTTACCCTGAGTTTGCCATTTCGTATTCCAATAAAACCACTTGTCAGAAAAAAGTATACCATAGATGCGCCCTTTCGTCAAGGGCGTCCAATTGGTACAAACTACTCTGCGCAACCCTTATTTAGATTATTATAGAATAATTCATTACAAAGTCAAGCACTTTCTGCTTAGATGGGGAGAATGTGGACTTCCCGGGTTATTTCTGCCAACCAGTGCGCCGGCGTTTACCCACAACCATAAGAACGGCAATAACCCAAAAAATGATCGTGGACTGGGAAACAGTCAATAATCCTTCAATAAAATTGTCATTACTGACCATATATGAACTAATCCCTAAAGATACGCTTATAGCGTAAATAAACAATACCGCGCCCCAAGGAGAAAGGCCTATATCCACCAAATAATGATGAAAATGGTCTTTCCCTCCATACTGCAGCCATTCTATAATAGTCTTGACCTTGCCGTCCTTTACGCGCATCACCGTAGTGAATATCATATCAAAAATGGGAACTCCCAGAATGAATACCGGGACAAAAAGCCTCACGA
>JBAYMQ010000144.1:0-3836 GCA_041663465.1 Candidatus Omnitrophota bacterium
CCAAAAAGACTGCCTGGATATCTGAGAGCCAAGCCTGCTGATAAAAAGGCGATCCGACGTCTTTTTTTTCAAAAGCGCGGGCCTGACCGAAGAGATATATTTCGAAACCGCGCTGATGGCTTTTTTACCAATGGGAATAACACGCTCTTTATTCCCTTTTCCGATGCATCTTAAAAAACCGACCTCAAGATTAAGGTCATCCATCCTGAGGTTCACCGCTTCAGAAACACGCATACCGGTCGCGTAAAGCGTTTCCAGGATGGCTTTATCCCTGATCCCCTGCGGAGTGCGAAGCGACGGCTGGGACAATAATGCCTCGATCTCGTTCACTGACAGGGTCTCGGGGATCTTCTTCCAAAGCTTCGGGGAATCAATAAGGGTCGTGGGATCATCGCGGATTATGCGCTCCCTCACCAGAAACCTGTAGAACATCCTGATCGCCGCCAGCCTCCGGGAAATGGAAGACGCGCCTATTCCGCCGTCTTTCTGCGACAACATAAAATTTATAATATCGTTCTTTGTCACAGCGGATATACCGATAATCTTCTTCCCTGACAAAAAACGCGCAAACGCCTCAAGGTCTTCGCCATAGGCCGTAATCGTATTCCTGGCAAGGCCGCGTTCAACGGACAGGTAATCTAAAAATGAGGTTATAAACTCTTTCATGCTCTCCTGGATCCCGGCGCCTCTTACGACAAAAACGGATTGTCGCGCCGCTCTGCCCCGATTGTCGTCGCGGGGCCATGCCCGGGATATACAATGGTTTCATCCGGCAGCGTGAGCAATTTCGATTTAATGGACCGCGTCAGCGCTTCCCGGCTTCCTCCCAGGTCGGTCCTGCCCACGCTTCCGGCGAATAACGCGTCGCCGCTGAACAAAATGCCCGTCCGCGGCTTTTCAAGAAGCAGGCTGATCCCTCCCGCCGAATGGCCGGGCGTATGCAACACTTTAAGTGTAAGCCCCCCTACGATTATCCGCTGTCCGTCTTCCACATACCGTATAGTATTCTTCACCTCGACCGATTTGCCGAAATCCGCCGAGTAATTTTTTCGCGCGTCCCGAAGCATTGCCGCATCGTCCGGGTGCACCGCAACCGGCGCGTCAAAATCGCCGTCGGCTCCGATATGATCATAATGGCCGTGGGTATTTACGATCAACCCGACCTTACAGTGATGTCTATCGAGCGCGGCCTGAATAACATCGGCATCCGCGCCCGGATCGATAAGAAGCGCGTCTGCGCCGGCCTCTGCCGCAACAATGTAACAATTAGTATCGATCTCCCCCACCACTATGATCTCGCATATCATTTAAAAGAATCCTTCACCTGTTCATACTGAAGCGCTCCCTCGATCTCCCGTTTCAGGGTCTCGGCTTTTTTACGCGCCGACTGCTTGTTGATCCCATAAATATCCTTCGCGATAGCAGCCTTTAACGCGTTCAAGGAATCCAGATACTTTTTCACAACGGCCTGTTTTTCCTCCGAAAGAAGTTGCTGCATGGCCGCGAGATTATCGATCGCTTCCTGAGCGCTTTCAAGCCCGCGGCGCTGGCCTGCCGCACGATCCGACAAACTGTCTATCAGGACATCCTGCCAACCGCTCCACAATGCCAGGTAATAGCGATAAGAATCCTGCGTGTTCAACCGGCTATCAGGATACACTTCGGGAGACAATACCATGGATTGCTCAGGCTTCTCCTGGTTCTTCCGTTCCCTGACAAACTTCTTTGCCAGAGACCCGCAGCCGCACAACGAAAACACAACACACAATAAAAAGATGATAGTTCGTCCAGACCGGCGTTTCCAATCCATTATGAAACCTCCAAAAGTCGTTTAAATTCTCCCTCATCAATGATCGTTACTCCAAGATGCCGCGCTTTTTCAAATTTGGAACCGGGATGATCCCCGGCTATCAAGAAACTGGTTTCAACGCTGACGCTCGAAGACGACTGCCCTCCGGATAAGCGAATGAGCTCTTCGGCTTCAGAACGGCTGTATGAGCTTAATTCCCCCGTGAACACGACTTTCTTGCCGGTAAAACCGTTCTTCCGCGCCTTAACCGCGGACTCCGTAAGATTTATTTTATGCTTCTTCAATCCCCGGATAAGTTCCTTGGTTTGCGTTTGCGAAAAAAAATCCACCACCGATCCCGCGATCACAGGGCCGATCTCATGAATAGATTCCAGGTCATCTTTGCCCGCTTTGATCAAAGCATCCATGGTCAAAAACTTCCCGGCAAGCACCAACGCGGCTTTCTCGCCCACGTGCCTGATCCCAAGCGCGAAAATAACGCGCGAAAGCGGCGCGGCCTTGCTTTTATCGATAGCCGCAAGAAGATTGCCTGTTTTTTTCTCTTTAAACAAATCAAGCTGCGCGAGATCTTTTTTGGTCAACCGGAACACATCTGCATAATTCTTTACCAGCTTAAAACGGACCAATTGTTCGACAACCGATTCTCCCATGCCCTCGATATCCATGGCTGACCGGGACGCGAAATGCAGGATACCCCGCTCCAGCTGCGCCGGGCATGACGGATTAATGCAACGATACGCCACATCTTCCTCTTTTTCCTTCACGACCATCCCGCGGCACACGGGACACGATACGGGTATATCAAAAGATCTTGCACCCAGATGCTCGACTACTTTTACTATCTTGGGGATCACGTCCCCGGCGCGTTCGATCAAAACCCGGTCGCCTTCACGCACGCCTAACCGCACGATCTCATCGAAATTATGCAGTGTCGCGGATTTGATGGTAACACCGCTGCATTCTACGGGTTTCAGATCGGCTGACGGAGTAATAACGCCTGTCCTGCCGACATTAAGCCGGATCTTAAGAATATCCGTTGTCGCCTGCCGCGCCGGGAATTTGTACGCCACCGCCCACCTGGGACTTTTTGCCGTGGCCCCCAACACTTGCTGCTGACGCAGATCATTAACCTTAACGACCACACCATCGATCTCATACGGCAGCGTATCCCGCTTCTCCTGTATGGAAGCGCAGTACGCGATCACCGCGTCCATATCTTTACAGAGTTTAGACAAAGGATTGACCCTGATGCCCCAGGTTTTCAACTGCGCCAGATACTCCCACTGCGTCTTGAGGGTTTTTCCATTATAGAGTCCCAGCGAATGAGCGAAAAAATCGAGTTTGCGCTGCGCGACCAGCGCTGAATCGAGCAATTTCAGCGAACCGCTTGCGGCATTGCGGGGATTAGCGAACAAGATATCCCCCAGATCCTGCCGTTGCCGGTTCAAACGCTCGAAATCGTTCTTATCCATATATACTTCGCCGCGCACCTCAATAAACTCGGGGATATCCGCGCCCCTTAGGCGCAAAGGAATGGGCCGGATCTTCTTGATATTGCCTGTTACGTCTTCCCCTTTATCCCCGTCTCCGCGCGTGGCGGCCGTTGCCAGCGACCCTTTACGGTACGATAGATTCGCGCTCAACCCGTCTATCTTCAGTTCTACCACGAACGCGATGCTCTCTCCGGAAAGGCCTTTAACTACCCGGGTTTCCCACTCGCGAAGTCCTTCATACGAATACGTATTATCCAGAGACAGCATCTTCTGCCCGTGAGCAACGGTATCAAATCCCTCCAGTATCCCGCCGGACACGCGGACGCCGGGGGAATCAGCGGCTTCGTACTGCGGATAAGCCCGCTCAAGGCCGACCAGTTCCGCCATTAAATCATCGTACTCTTTATCCGATATCACCGGCTGGGACAACACATAATACATATAATCGTGTTCCCTGATCCGTTCCCGAAGACCCTCGATTTTATTTTTAATATCCTGCCCTGTCATTTATTGTCCCGACATAATGCGGTCAG
>JBAYMQ010000145.1:0-3806 GCA_041663465.1 Candidatus Omnitrophota bacterium
GTTAGGATGCTGGGTGGCAACGAATTTATCGCGTTTCTTGAACGCGTTATCAAGAACGACGATTGAATTATCAACAAGCATCCCGACTCCGAGAGCCAGGCCGCTCAGGGAAATTACGTTGATCGAAAGCTTGAAGAAATACATAAGGATGAAGGTCAGCAGCAACGATATGGGCACGCATGCGCCGATAATAAAAACAAGGCGCAAGTCCGCCAGGAAGATCAGTAATACCGCTATGGCTAATAACGCGCCTGTGACCAGGGAGGATTGGACCTGGCTGACGGCCTGCTGGATTACGTCCGCCTGGTTGAATGTCAGGTTTATCTGAATATCCTTTTCGAGGATCCTGTTCAGCTTTTGGATCTCTTCCTTGACGATCTTGGATATTTTAACCGTGTTGGCCGTGGATTCCTTCTGCACGTAAATAGATATGACGGGGTTTGCGTTCATGCGCGAGAACGACACGGGATCCAGGTAAGAATCTTTTACGGTGGCGACATCCTTGACGCGAATAACCGATCCTTTTGACGTCGTCGCTATGGCGAGATTGGCTATATCGTCAAGGTTTTTAAATTCACCTATGGTTCGGACGAGGAACTTATTCCGCGCGCCCTTTATCTCCCCGGCGAGCGAATTTTCATTATTCAGATTGATCGTGTCAACGACGCGGTTGATGGGCAGCCCGTAGGATTGCAGCTTGCGCTGGTCTACTTCGATGATGACCTTGCTTTCGCGCCCCCCCGCGATCTCTGCGTTCGCGACGCCTTCGATACGTTGTATCCTGTCCCGCACTTTTTCATCAACGATCTTTCGTAATTGTTCGGGCGACCGGATGGGGCTGGTAAGCGCGATGATCATTATCGGCACGTCCATATATTCATATTTGGCTATGACCGGCTTTTCTATTTCAGGCGGGAGTTTATTGCGGATACGGTTGAACTTTTCACGCACATCGAGCGCGGCGAATTCCATATTGGTGCCGGGCTCAAATTCGAGGATGACGGTGGCGTTCCCTTCCTTAGAGATGGCGATGATGTCTTTGAGGTGGGTTACGCTGCCGACCGCTTCTTCGACAAGCTTGGTGATGCGTTTTTCCACTTCGGACGCGGGCATTCCGCCGCGGACGTCGATATTAATGGTAATATCCCCGAAGCTGACATTCGGCATCATTTCAACAGGGAGCATCTTGAAAGCGATGAGCCCCATAAGAATGATCGCCAGGTAGAACATCCAGACGGCAATCGGCCGTTTTACGGATAAGTCGGGTAGTGAAAGCATTCCCATATTATTTGTTTAATTCGTACCACCGCCCGGGGCCAAGCGGTCCTTTTGCGGCGAGGATCTTTTTATCCAGCAATTCTTTGAGATCCCGCGCCGCCGTGGGGGTGGAGATATTGAGCATATCCGAATATTCTTTACGGGTTATGCGCTCGGTGGTTTTGAGTTTATCTATTAAAGCGAGCTGGCGGGGATTTAATTCCTGCGGGGGCTCGTGCCTGGCTTTTAAATCCTTTTTTTTCTCGTGTTCTTCGAGCTCTTTATTCTTTTGCTCAACGAATGCCTCCAGATCCCGTTTTTGTTTCTGTATTTGCTGCTGCATCTCCCCGAGACTCGTTTCTTTTTCACTCAATTGGATCCTGTAATCGCTCAATTGCTTCGTTTTTTCTTCGGCGGCCTGTTGATATTTCTGTTGCTCCGCGGCGATCTGTTGGCTTAACAATTGGAGTCTTTTTTCTTCGTCCGCGAGCTGACTTATTTTTGTTTGAACATCTTTTTCTTTTTCCGACGACAGAGATCCGATCTCGGCTTTTGTAGCCAGCATTTCCGTCCTTAAGCTCTCAAGCGCGGATTCCTTCTCTTTGAGCTGGCGTTTTAATGCGGCCAGCAGCATTTCTTTATCGGATGCCTGCAATGCGACCGCGGTTTGTTGGTTTTGGATCTGCTGCTGCAGGGACTGAAGCGCGGCTTCTTTTTCGCGCAGTGTTCTCTGAATATCCTCAATGCGTTTTTCGTTTTCTTGATCTGCGTCAGGCCGGGTTTGAATTCCCAGGATCTCAACCGTTGCGGCGGCGGGCCCTTCTTGGGTTTGCGCGAGCCGGTCCGTTTTACGGAAAAAGGGGATGGCGCTGATTTTATTTTCAATAAGTACATAAAGGGCTGGAATAAACACGAGCGTTAAGAATGTCGAGGAGGTGAGGCCTCCGAGCACGGTGAGCGCCAGGGGGGACTGCAATTCCGCGCCTTCGCCGATTCCCAGGGCCAGGGGAACCAGGCCCAGGATCGTGGTTAGTGAGGTCATCAGGATGGGGCGCAGGCGGGTTTTGCTTGCCGCAAGAACCGCTTCTTCGGCGCTATAGCCTTCTTTGCGCAGCGTATTCACCAATTCTATCAATACAATGCCGTTGTTAACTGAGATCCCCCCGAGCATGATGATGCCCAGGTACGCGACCACACTTAATGACGTGTGGGTTATGAAGAGGCAGAACGCGACCCCGATAAGGGAGAGGGGGACTGTAAACATGATCAGGAGCGGCTGCCACAGGGATTCGAATTCAGCGGCCATGATCATGTAGACTAAGAGGATCGCCATTATTAGCGCGAAGGCGAGACTGGAGAAAGACTCTTTCATTTTCTGTTGTTCGCCGGTCAGGTCGATATTGTATTCCATCGGTATGTGACTTTTACGCAGCGCGGCGACGCGCCTGTTTATATCCCGGGCTACATCGGCAAAATTCCTTTTATAAATGTTCGCGGTGACAACGATGCCGCGTTGTTGATCGATCCGCTTTATCTCTGTCGGGCCGCGTCCTTTCGCGAGATACGCCAGGTCGGACATGGCAACATCGGCTCCCGTGGGTGAATGTATCAGCAGCCGGCGGAGGGTTCCGAAATCGTTCCTGTCCTGAGGCCGCAGGCGCACGCGTATGTCGACGTCCTCTTCAACGTTTTTCTCTTTAAATTTGGTCGCCACGTATCCTTTGAGCGCGACCTGCGTCGTGACCGCGATATCCCTGACCGACAGGCCGTATAGCGAAGCTTTGTCTTTTAGTATGTTGAGTTTTGTTTCAGGGCTGGGTTTGGCCAGGGTCGTTTTAATGCCGTATAAGCCGCGTATATTTTTAAGCTGGGTTTGGATAAGGCTGGCATATCCGACGAGCTTGTTCAGATCCGGCCCCTTAACCTCTATCACTACCGGCGCTCCTTGTTCAACGGCGGACCCGAGAGAGGTTTCCTGGGCGATATATTCGAGTTCGGCGTTTTCCAGAGGGGTGTTGTCAAACACCGATTTCAAATGCTGGATAACTTCATCGGTCGATCGTTTCGCGCCTAAACTTTTTTTCCTCAGATTTACCATGACCTGAGCTTGATGGCTGCCGAGCGTCTGAAGCGCGCTTTTTTCAGGAGAATCCTTTTCTTCGCTGGCTCCGATATTGACCGTGCAATCTTTGAGCTCCGGCAATACAAGAATAGCCCGCTCTAATTTACGCGCCACTTTGTCGGTTATTTCAAGGCGCGTGCCTGGAGCCAAGTCGACTTTAATGATAAATTGCCGTTGGTCCACGCGGGGCATGAATTCCCGATTGAGAGAGAAGAGCACAAGCATGCTCAGGGCGAAAAGCGCGGCGACGCTGCCGATGATCAACGGCTTGTGATGCATGATCTTTCTGAGCCATGATTCGAATTTTGTCGTGTATTCCTCGGTATAAAACTCTACTTTTTCGCTGATGCGTTCATCTCTTTTTGACTCTCCGCAAATCAGCGTCAATACGGGCACGAGCGAGATCGCGACAATAATGGACGCGATA
>JBAYMQ010000146.1:0-3805 GCA_041663465.1 Candidatus Omnitrophota bacterium
CATTATAAGATAGGGCTTAAAACAAATGCGCTGGTCGCGTGGCAGGTCAAGCGGGCCGATATCGCTTCTGTGTCGAAGTTCTTGTGCCGCTTCCCTAATATTTCCCATTGTTATTTAAGAAAGGCGCTTCCTGACTGGCCGTATACGCTTTACACGATGGTGCATGCCGCGGATCGCAGGCAATGCATGGCAATATTAACGTTGATTTTGCGCTCGATTGGTCATACAATGAGTAACATGCGGATCTTGTTCACGGTCCGGGAGTTGAAAAAAACACGGTTTAACGCGGAAGGGATGGTGTTTCCCTATGGAAGAAGAACGCAGGCAACACGCGCGCGTTTCAGAAAAACTGCGGGTAAGCTATAAGATCTCGGGAGATAAGGCCGAATACAGCGCTTATTCCATCAATGTTTCGGCGGGCGGCATCTGCCTGGAGCTCGACCGCTTTATGATGGACTCCGCGGTCCTTGAGCTTTGTGTGCATATTTCCGATAATGAAGAGCCGTGTTTATTCACAGGGAAAGTCGTCTGGCAAAATACGAACGGCCTCGAGGGCGAGGACGGCAAGGTTTATTATGATACAGGGATACGTTTCGAGTCCTTCGACAGCGCGAGCCAGATGCGGTTGGCTAATTACATCCAGGGGAAGATAAACACTCCGGACGTCAATGAAGAAAAGAATGAACCATAAAATTTCAAAATGTTTATACGCGCGGGCCTCCAGGGTCATGGTGGGAGGGGTAAACAGCCCCGTGCGCGCGTTCAACGCGGTCGGCGGGCAGCCGGTGTTCATCAAGAAGGGCTTCGGCAGCCATATTATCGACGCGGATGGTAACCGCTATGTGGATTATTGTTTATCATGGGGCGCGCTTATGCTGGGACACGCGTATCCCGCGGTGGTGGAAGCGGTGCGTAAGGCCGCGGGGAACGGTATGTCGTTCGGCGCTCCCACGGAAAATGAGACTCTTTTTGCCGGCGCGTTGAGCCGCGCTGTGCCATCGATGGAAAAGGTAAGGCTGGTGAATTCGGGGACCGAGGCCGCGATGTCCGCTATCAGGCTGGCGCGCGGTTTTACCGGCAAAGACAAGATCGTTAAATTTGAAGGTTGTTATCACGGCCATAGCGACAGTTTGCTGGTGAAAGCCGGATCCGGCGCCGCGACGTTCGGGGTCCCGGATTCGCTCGGCGTAGCCCGAGGCGTAAGCAGGGATACGATCGTCTGCGCTTACAATGATATAGACGCGTTTGCCCGGATCATCCGCTCAAAACATAAAGAGATCGCGGCTGTCATTGTCGAGCCTGTAGCGGCGAATATGGGCGTGGTCCAGCCTGATCCCGGATTCCTTTTGGGGCTGCGCGAATTGACAAGCAAATACGGTATTATTCTGATCTTTGATGAGGTTATCTGCGGGTTCCGTTTTACCTTCGGCGGCGTGCAGAGTTTGTTCGGGATAACCCCGGATCTCACGTGCCTGGGCAAGATCATCGGGGGCGGAATGCCTATCGCCGCGTACGGAGGGAGAAAGGACATTATGGATCATTTGTCTCCTCTGGGCGGCGTGTATCAGGCGGGGACGTTGTCGGGAAATCCCGTAGCCGTGGCAGCCGGATTGGCGGTGTTGAAAGCTTTGAAATCAAAAAATTATATCGCGCTTAATGCCATGGCGATAGAACAATGCCGGGTCATGGAAGACGTCGCGAAGCGCAACCGGCTCGCCTGTGTCATTAATCGCGCCGGCTCGATGTTCACTGTTTTTTTTGCCGGCGGGAAAGTGTCGGATTACAGGTCGGCCAAGTCTTCCGATACCCGCGCGTACGCGCGGTATTTCCGGTTCATGCTCGAGCGGGGGATATACACGGCGCCGTCCCAGTTTGAGGCGAATTTCCTTTCATTGGCGCATTCCGATAGCGATTTCAGAAAGTTCATCGGAGCGTTCGCGTTGTTTTCAAAAAGATCGTGAGCGTAAAAAAATGAAAAACCCGTCAGGTGGGAATGTTTTTTGGGAAACGATCAAGTCCGCGCGTCTCGCGTTTGTTTTATTGTGGGCGATAATAGCGGTTTCGTTTACTGGAGCGCTTTTGCCCGCGGAACAACAACCGCTGGTTTATTCAAGCGTCTGGTTTTTCTTTCTTTTGGGCCTTTTTGCCGTGAACCTGTCCGCGTGCAGCGTAGATCGTATTTTTTTTAACCGTAAGAAGATCGGGTCGACCGTTACCCATATAGCGGTGTTGCTTATTCTGGCCGGGGCTTTAGTCAGCGTTTTGTCCGGGATCCGCGGCCATATGGAACTTTCGGAAGGGGCGGGGAGCGACCGTTTTTATGAGGGGGACAGGGAGCGCCAGCTTCCTTTCAGCGTTACCCTGGAGGATTTCTCGCTGCGGTGGTATGACGCCGCGCAAAACGGGTTTCCGGTCCGCGTCCGCGTTGAAGACGCCGGTTTTAAGTCGGCGTTCCAAGTCCGGCTGAATACGGTGTATCCGCTTGGAAAAACCGGGTATTCGTTCTCCGCGGTAAAATATCTCCCGCATTTCATATTTAATGAAGATCACGCGCCGGTAAGTGTTTCCGATCAACCGCAAAACCCGGCATTGCTGATCCATATCGTCGGCCGGGAGGGCGGCGAAGACCGTTGGATATTTTCGTCTCATCCCGATCAGCAGATGGGCGGAGATCCCAATATCCGCTTCAGGTTCGATCTGGAACCTCAAATAAAGGAATTTCGCAGCACGGTCAAGGTTTCCGATCCTTCCAGAGGCGCGACCTTTACCCGGGATATAAAAGTTAACTCTCCTCTTGAATACCGCGGATATAGCTTTTATCAGGCCCGGTATGATTCCGCAGGGCTGTCCTGGACAGGCCTTGATGTCGTGTATGACCCGGGGGTTAAGATCGTCTTTCTTGGATTCATCCTGCTGAACCTGGGTATCATCGCTATATTCTATCCGAAACTGAAAGCGTCGTTTGTCGATCCCCCTAAAGAGAGAACATGACAGAGTATCTTTTAAAAATCTCTTTTATTTTATACCTCGGGGCGGCTTTTTTTACCGGTGCGCCGTCCGCCGCGGCTAAAGGCGCGCGGCAGCGGGTTTCCGCCGCCCTTTTGTGCGTCGGGTTTTTGTTCCATTCCGCCACGATCATGCTGCGCTGGCACGCCGCGGGCAGGCCTCCGTTCGCCAGCATGTATGAGGCTTTGGTCCTTTTCTCCTGGGCGGTCATTGCCGTTTATTATTTCTTTGAGTTCCTGTACCGCTCGAAGATACTTTTTATCCCGGTTTTGATCCTGGCGTTATGCATGTTGACCGGCGCTTTTTCCGGAGACAGCTCCGTGAAGCCGCTGGTGCCGGCTTTGCAGAGCCCGTGGATCAGCATCCATGTGGTGACCTATTTTATAGGGTACGGCGCTTTGAGCGTCGCTTTCATGCTCGGGTTGTTGTATTTGGTGTTCCGTAAACATAACGCGGCCGGGTCGGAACATATGCGGTATATAGACACGCTGATGTACCGGCTCATTATTTTCGGGTTCCCTTTTTTGACCATCGGCATGACCACAGGGTCGGCGTGGGCCGACGCGGCCTGGGGCACGTACTGGGGATGGGATCCGAAAGAGACCTGCTCTCTCATCACTTGGCTCGTGTATGTAGTATATCTCCACACGCGCGTATTGCGCGGCTGGAAAGACAACAAAGCCGCCTGGCTGTGCATCATCGGCTTCCTCGTCACGCTCTTCACTTTTATCGGGGTCAATTTTATCCTCCCCGGTCTGCATAGCTATACGTCATAAGAAGTCCATCATATCTGTTTCCG
>JBAYMQ010000147.1:0-3789 GCA_041663465.1 Candidatus Omnitrophota bacterium
CTTTAAGCCAATCGCCTCGCGTCAACCCGTAAATAACCACAACCAACCCGCACAGAATTATGCCAAAGATCGAGAAAATACGCACGATCTTTCCGGTTTCCTTCTTTAAAAGAGTTTCTTCTTCGGTAATACTTTGCAGCGCTTTGCCGATCTTGCCCATTTCCGTGCGGCCGCCGGTCGCGGCTACCTTAGCGACGCCCCGGCCCTGGACAATGAGCGTTCCTGAATAGACAAACGGCAGGTCATCCCCACCCGGCCGCTTAAAAATACTCTTTTCATCTCCGTCTACCTTGCGCACCGGCACGGACTCTCCTGTCAGAAGCGATTCGTCAACAGACAGATTTGAACACGACAGAACGATTGAATCCGCGGGTACGCGGTCGCCTTCTTTTAATATAATAATATCCTCGCGCACGACCTCACGGCCGGCAATACGCCTCTGACGGCCGTCCCTGACCACCAGCGCCCTGGGGCTTGACAAATTACGCAACGCTTCAAGCGCGCGCTCAGTCTTGTTTTCCTGATAGAACGTAATACCGACAACAACAAAAACGAATGTCGAAAGCATTAACGCGTCATCGATCGAGCCGAGGAATAAATATACCATACCGCAGCCGATCAAAAGCAACAGCATAGGTTCGCGCACCACCTCCCATAATATATGGAGAATATTCTTTTTTCTCTGGGAAGGAAGCTCATTAAATCCTTCCTTATTGATACGCCGCGCGGCCTCGGCTTCAGAAACACCCTGAAGGCCCCGCGTATCGAATACATTAACCATGCGCAACGCTCCGTTCATTAAAAATGGATTTAAGGAGATCCTTCTCCGGTCGTTATCCTGGACAACGTGAACACAGCTTCGGTAAAAATGACGCCTTTAAGCTTCCCTATCAAAGGAAGCCTGCGTTTATCGCATCCGAAATACGCGCTCAAATCGCCTTTTTGGACCTTTTTACCGTCTTGCTTCACATACGGCTGCATCTTAAAAGCCTCTTTAAAGCCCAATGCGGCGGTCTTGATAAATACTTTCTCTTCAACGACGCCCACAAGTTGATAGATCTGCTCGCTATTATACACACTATACTCTATCCGATCCCCTACTTTTAAAGGAAGCAGCATAAAATAATAGCACGCGCTTAACGTATCCTGGACACCCGGAGGGATATCAATGGTTTTTTCCGATCTATCGACCCAGTTCTTGAAATACGCTTTATGGTTTATTTGATCAAAAACCGTTATGGCGTCCTTGCGATAGCTGCCTTCCCTGCGGTATACTTCCTGCCGCAACGTATATAACGTTTCCACATCCATATATGAAACGAACCGGTCTTCTATCTTATAAATCGCGGAAAGGAACCTGTTCGAACGGAACGCCGCTTCCAGGACATAGGCGTCCCGGCCCTTGATCTTCTGGATACCCTTAATGGACATGGTCACCGTTCCCACATGTATGCCGATCCATTTCAGGTTGAATGTCATCACCTCATATTCCGGCAGGCGTTTATCCGGCTGCTCTATAATGATATCGGCGGCGCGGTGGATCGGAAGGCCCTTCTCATCCACAAACTGGCCGCTGCCGATCCAACGCGATACCGTGCAACCGGCAGCCATCATCGCCAACCCTGAACACAACGCAAAAACCCGCCATTTATTCATCATTAGAATTTCCAAAGTTTCAGCGTATTCATAAATTCATAATCGGTCATATCGCAGCGCATCGGGGTAATGCTGATATAATTCCCGCGCAACGTTTCGATATCGGCGTCTTCCCGGCCGTCCGACTCGATCACTTCCCCGGTCAGCCAGTAATACGTGCGCTTGCGGGGGTCTTCCCGCTTGTCAAACCGCTCTTCTATAGCCCGTTTACTTTGTTTGACAATACGCACACCCTTTATCCTGTCTTGCCCCACAGCGGGGACATTGATATTCAATAACGTGCCCTGAGGCAGACCCTTATTCTCAGAGACAAGCTGAACGATCTTTTTCGCGAAAGCGGCAGCATAACGGTAATCCGGGTCCTCAAACGTCCCAAGCGATATGGCGATCGAAGGTATGCCCAGGATCGCGCCCTCTGTCGCACCCGACACCGTTCCCGAATACAAAACACTATAGCCCACGTTAGGCCCGAGATTTATGCCGGAAACCACTATATCCGGCCGGTCTTTGAGGATCGCGCGGATCGCTATCTTGACGCAATCCGCGGGAGTGCCCGTAACGGAATAACCGAAGAACAGCCCGCCGCGATTCACATTCTTTACGCGCAGCGGATCCGATAAAGTGATCGCATGCCCCACCGCGCTGCATTCCGTATCGGGAGCCACCACGGTAACCTCGCCCAGGTCCGCGAGCGCCTGATAAAGCGCCCGGATGCCCTCGGCGTATATGCCGTCGTCATTCGTAAGTAATATCCTCATATGCGTTTATTATACTACGGAGGAGAGTTTTTCTATAGAGAAAACCACGCGCGCCTTTTGGTCTTTGGGAATATCCCGGCTGTTATTCGTAGCGAAGCGCTTCGATAGGATTGAGTTGAGCGGCTTTCCGCGCGGGCCAGAGTCCAAAAACAACTCCGACGACCAGGGAAAATACCGTGGATAACAATATGGAAGATACGGAAACCTGCACGGCCCAGCCGGCGAAGATCTTCATCGCCGCCGACGCGCCTACGCCAAGGATTATACCGGTGATGCCGCCTATAAAAGACATCAGCACGGATTCTATCAGGAACTGGACCATAATATCGCGGTTATCTGCGCCAATGGCCTTGCGCAGGCCGATCTCCCGGGTGCGCTCGGTTACCGAAACAAGCATAATGTTCATGATCCCGATGCCGCCGACCAAAAGCGAGATCGCGGCGATCGAACCCAATAACATGGTCAGGGTCGTCATGGTAGATTCCATGGTGCTTTTGATATCGGACATGTTGCGAATATCAAAGGCATCCGAGGGCTCTCCGGAGATATGATGCTGTTTAACAAACGCCTGGCTGACCTCTTCCTGCGCGGCATCTATCTTATCGGTAGCTACCGCTTCCACATAAATGCTATCCACATAGTCTTTGCCCAGGACCCTGTACATGGCTGTAGTAACCGGGATTATCACGGTATCGTCCTGATCCCGGAAACCGCCCGCGCCTTTAGTGGGCAATATCCCGATAACCTTAAAATTTATCTGGTTTATCTTAATGATCTCTCCGACAGGATTATTATCCCCGAATATATTAGTGACCACGGTCGTTCCCAATACCGCCACTTTTTCCCTGGAACGCATCTCCCGTTCAGTAAAAAACCTGCCCACGGACGGGACTGACGCGCGCATCTGCGGATAATCTATACCTACGCCTTCCAACTGGGTATTACTGTTGTTCCCGCCGTAAACCACCTGAACCCGGCTCTGCACCGTGCCGTAAGACCTCATTACGTTTGGAAGTTTTCTGATCATATCAACATCATCAAGTGAAAATCTGGTGGTCGTCGCTTCCAATGAGACGCTTCCGGACCTCGCGTGCGCGGGATGCATCATTAAAAGGTTCGAACCCAATGAAGCCATCTGCTGCTGGATCGAAGCCTTTGCTCCTGTTCCCAGAGCGAGCATGGCGATCACCGCGGCCACGCCGATGAGGATACCTAAAATAGATAAAACAGAACGCATTTTGTGGGAAATCATCGCGCCCAACGCCTGATGAGCGTAATCCAGGAATTTCATCTTTCCTGTGGCATTGCGATGTTCTTCGAGCACGTCGTCCACGCTTCGGGACGGAACAGCCCACGCCGCTGGAACAGGCCCGGC
>JBAYMQ010000148.1:0-3788 GCA_041663465.1 Candidatus Omnitrophota bacterium
GTATATTCGGCCGTTCCGCCGATCGATATGCCATACGATATCTTCTCGCCGGTATAGTCCCTTGCCCAGCCATTGCCGCTCAACAACGCGGTGACCGCCGCGGCGATAACGATGCCGCGCGTCACGGGAGATACCTGCGCGCGCGCTTTGCGCCGCCAGGTCACAAACCAGAATGTCAGGAAATAAAACAGGGATCCCACAAAAATGCCCAATATAACGCTGCCTATGAACAGCGGATAATAAATGCCAAGCAGCGTCTTATACGAAAAGGGGCTGAATACACGCCAGGTCAGCGGCGCGTAGCCGTTACGCAGTAAGAATCTTCCGATATCATACGCTATCCATGTGATAAACGGGAACGTAACGATAGTGGAAACATTGGTGCCGAGTAAAACCGCTATTTTATTAACGCGCTTTATGGCGAACGCGACGCCAAGCGCCAGGATCGTATGCAAACCGTACACCGGAAGGATCGAGATGAACGCCCCGATACCGACTCCCAACGCGATATCCTCAGGCGAATTGTGCATCCTCCATAGCCGGCGCAACCGCTCTTTAAGCGTTATCCGTTCCTTGGGCGTTTCCATATTCGTAGTGTCCATATACGCTATTTCCCGAAAATATTGCCGAGTATATTACCGACTGTTTCCTTTACGTCGTTATTATTCCCGGAGCCCTGTTCCGGCGTCCCAAGCGCTTTATCGAGCGCGTTGAATATCTGCTGCTTCGCCTGATTCTCAACCAGCTTTTTACCTATGTAATTAGCGTCTACGGTAAAAGACATTCCCGTTGCCGCGCCGGATACTTTAAGCGGTATATATATCTGCTTCTCATCATTCAACAAATACTGCAACCGGGACTCCGCGGCGACCATGGCGTTTGAAAGTTCCCGCGTTATCAAAAATTCCCCCTCAAGAAAATACGCGGCGTCAAAGCCGGATTCCGCCCTGCCTTTAAATATAAACTCTTCGCTGCCGATAACCGTATCTTTCATATAAACGCGGCCGCTCTCAATGACTATGGGCAATTTCATATCCAGGAAACTCGTGTCTTTTTGCTGTAGTTCCTGTTTTAAATTCTCCGGCAGATTCGCTTCAATGCTCTGCGACAGCCCTGGTATCACGGATATCTTATCAAGTACGGTACGAAGGACATTAAGGCCCTTTAGCTTCGTTTTCACCAACGAAATATCGGCGCTCCCGGACAGGTTCGACTTCAAAGCGTCCGGAGTGAACCCCTCTCCCTTGACTTTCACCGGCCCGGATACTGCGCCTTCAGCTTGTATGGACGCTTTATCCTGAACCGCCGCGTCCTGGATCAACAAATTCCGGATATCCGCCTGAAAGTTGTAGCTTTGCGCGGACAGATAATCCCGCAGTGATCCGGAACAAATGATCTTCCCCTCGCCTATGGCGCACGACGCTTTATCAATAAGCATGTCGGATTGAGTCAATTTAATATGCGCCTCAATATCCTTAACCGGGGAAAGCAGTTCTTTTAACCGGACAATACCGTCCGACAAAACAATATCCGCTTTTAACGCGCCAAGACCCTTTGGCCCCGCGGTCACAGTATCAAGCGCCACATCCACTCTGCCCTCAAGACTTTGCGGCAATACGGCGCTATTGACCATCGGGAACGCTAGCGGGATCTTTGCCATTATAATGTCGGATAATTCAGTGGCTGCCGTAAGCCCTGAGATCGTTATTTCTCCCGCGGTCAGATCGATCCGGGCTTTACCCGCGAGCTTTATATTTTTCTTTTTTGATAAAACGTTTGCTTCCACGCTAAAAGTAAACGGCTCCGTCAACGATACCTTATTCACCATAACGCTCAGATCGGTTATATCTACGGAAAGCGCTGGCTCGAATGATTCGTCAAAATACGACACCGCGCCATTGTCTATTTTTATGGATGAGATGAATATCGCGGGCAAAACAAGCGGCGCCGGAACCCGCGTTGGATCCTGAACAACAGCCCCCGCCCCGGCCGGCCGGCCGAAACTTGCCGCGTTGATACTTCCGTCTTTTTTGCGAATAATTGTAACGCGCGGAGAATCAATTAAGATATTCGGGACCTGGATCTTTTTTTGAAAAATATAACCCAAAACATCAAATACCAGGGATATACGCTTAATTCTCAAAAAATCGCTCTTCCCGAACGCGGGATTTTCCCCGATCTCCAGGTCCGAGATGTTCAAACTTATGCCGCGCGCGAAAGAAATACCAAGATCCGCTTTATCGAAGTCGACTTCGCGGTTAAGCGCTTTTCCCGCCTGTTCGATGATCTGCGGTTTATACCTGTTTACGTTAAAAGTCTTGATGACGATCACAATGGCCGCGCACAACACGATTATCAACGATAAAAAAGAAATAAGAACGATCTTAAAAACCTTCATATTTTTCTCCTTGTCCGGAAAGAACCGTTTTTATGGCGTCTCCTGTAAAAAAATAATTTTAGTAAGATTTACGCGGCCTGAAGACCCGGCGAACGCGCCCACTTCATCCGGATCCCCGGTCCATCTGACAGGTTTGAAACATCCGACGTACTCCCATTGATTTGCCACTTTTTTGCAAAAAAAGGGCACCGCGGTATTCTGGACGCAGAACATTTCCGCTTCCTTCTGCACGGCGGGTCCGGCTCCGACCAGGATCACCTTGTCGGCGTCGATCTCCAATGGCCGCGACAGGCATACGCAGAGCACGCGGCCGTCTTTATTCGGCATCATGTTCTGCACGCTGCCGCCGCCCACAATATCGCTGATCTCTTGGCGCGTAAAACAGGCACCTTTTATAAATTCCATCAATACGGCCACTTCCAGTTGCGGATCTCAGGCATATCTTCGCCGTGTATCGTAATATACTGTTTATGTTCTATCAGCTTATTGTGAAGCCACTCTTTCACGTGCGCCGCGGTATTTTGCAGCCGCCCCACGCGATCGATCACATCATCCGCCAGATTAAAACGGTCAAGCTCATTCAAAACCGTCATATCAAACGGCGTCGTAGTCGTGCCTTCTTCCTTATATCCGCGCACATGCAGATTAGCGTGATTCGCGCGTCGATACACCAGGCGATGTATAAGCCACGGGTAGCCGTGAAACGCGAAGATAATAGGTTTATCTTTGGTAAACAGACTGTCGAAATCCTTATCCGACAGTCCATGAGGATGTTCATTCTGAGGCTGCAGCGTCATCAGATCCACAACATTAACCACACGGACCTTCAGATCAGGGAATCGTTGCCTCAGGATATCTACTGCCGCGAGGGTCTCGAGCGTCGGCACATCGCCCGCGCATGCCATAACGACATCCGGTTCGCAATTACGGTCATTACTCGCCCAATCCCAAATACCGATACCCTTTGTGCAATGCCGGATCGCCGCATCTATATCCAGGAACTGCAGGCCGGGATGCTTGCCGGCGACAATAACATTCACATAATGGCGGCTGCGAAGGCAGTGATCGGTCACCGAAAGCAGGGTGTTGGTGTCCGGCGGCAAATACACCCGTATGATCTCAGCCTTCTTATTAACAACATGGTCGATAAACCCCGGGTCCTGGTGCGAGGAGCCGTTATGATCCTGGCGCCAGACATGAGATGTCAGCAGATAATTTAATGACGCTATAGGGCGCCGCCACGGGATGTGACGCGATGTCTTAAGCCACTTTGCGTGCTGATTGAACATGGAATCAACAATATGGATGAACGCCTCGTAGCACGAGAACAAACCATGCCTTCCGGTAAGAAGATACCCTTCCAGCCATCCCTGGCAGGTATGTTCGCTTA
>JBAYMQ010000149.1:0-3781 GCA_041663465.1 Candidatus Omnitrophota bacterium
AATATCCTGGAACATCAGTTTTCCCTTTCCAGTATAGAGATCAAAAAGAATTACGGCGCCGACCTGCCGCCGATCATGGGCGATGAGCGCCAACTGCAGGAAGTTTTTATGAACCTTTTTTCAAACGCGCGCGAGGCCATGCCGCAGGGAGGAACGATCGAGATCACGACGTCTCTTCAGCCCGACGCGGTTCAGATCGTGGTCAAGGATACTGGCAGTGGAATGAGCCATGAAGTGCAGTCCCGGGTATGCGAGCCGTTCTTTACGACCAAAGAAAAAGGCACAGGCCTGGGCTTATCGGTTTGTTACGGTATTATCAAGGGGCACGGCGGAGATTTGACATTCGCAAGCGAGAATCTGCAGGGTACCGCGGCCGTTATTAAATTGCCTGTTAATCGAGGAGGCGCTGATAATGGATAGGCTTTTAGTTGTCGACGATGAAGTGGAGATAGTGAAAATACTGGATAAGTTCCTTACAAAGGTGGGTTTTGATGTGATCGCGACCTCTGAGGGCGACCAGGCGATCAGGATGCTTATCGAGGATAAGGCGTTGAATATGATCATTCTGGATATGAAAATGCCCAGG
This sequence comes from Candidatus Omnitrophota bacterium, assembly GCA_041663465.1. GTDB lineage: Bacteria > Omnitrophota > Gorgyraeia > Gygaellales > Profunditerraquicolaceae > JAGOOP01. The sequence continues at coordinate 587 of JBAYMQ010000149.1, forward strand.
GTCAAAGGTATCGATATACTGAAGAAAATGACGGAGTTGAATATTAAGCTGCCCGTTATTATACTGACCGGTTCGTTCGATGAAGAGAAATATCTTTCTGACTTGCGGGAACTGGGTTATAATCATGATGATATTTTACTCAAGCCTATTGATCTCAATGTATTGCTGGATATGGTCAACAAGAAATTAGGCAAGGGCGTCCAAAGGCGGATTTAAGAGTGAACTGAGGAGGGGATTGCATGTTAAAACGTGTTTTATTGGCTGATAGCGACGTCGAGTCGAGGGATCGCGCTTATGAGATCTTGACATCCATGGGGCATCTGGTTGAATGCGCCCCGAATTTGAATGAGGCAATGATACGTCTTGAGAATGACCGCCCGCAACTGGTTATTGTCGATGAAGCCTTTCTGCCTGATGGGGGGTTGCCGGCGCTCGAAAGAATACGTAAGTTCGATCAGGAAATGCAGGTCATCTTCCTGTTGAAGTCCGTCCCCGGAGCTGACATAGAAAAGAACGCGTATTCATTGGGCGCGAATGATGTGGTTCGCAAGGATTTTTCCAGCCATTTTATGTTTAAACGCATCCTGGCATTCCTCCATGAGGCGAAGGTAAAGGCTCCCAGCGATAAATACGCGGAGTTCGGAGAGATCATGGTAGTCGACGACAGCATGGAGATGCGCTTGATGCTGACCACGTTCCTGCGCAACAGGGGTTTTTGGGTCAGTGAAGCGTCCAGCGGGGATCAGGCTGTCATGGATATCAAGACAGACAGGCCTAAACTTATACTGCTGGATGAGCGTATGCCCGGTATGGACGGGCTGGTTACGCTTAAGAAGATCAAGGAATTCGACGACACTATCAACGTGGTGCTGCTGACAGGCATTCAGGATCCTGATATCATTCAGGAGGCGAATAAACTCGGCGCGGCCGATTATATTAATAAACCCTACGATCTTGAGAAACTGGAAGCGTTGATCCTTTCGATTTTGGTTCGTGAAAAATATGTTAAATAATCAGACCGGGAGTGAAAGCTATGGCAAAAAAGATCTTGATCGCTGATAATGAGTTGCAGGTGCGGGAACTTTTTTACGATCTGCTTACGAAGAAAGGGTATCAAGTTATTACGGCTCCGGGTGGAGCTGAGGCGATCGCCTATTGCGCGAACGAAGTGCCTGATCTGGTCTTGCTTGATATTAACATGCCAGGCATGGACGGGATTGATGTTCTGCGTACGATCAAATCGTCCAACCAGTCTATCAAAGTTGTGATGCTTACCGGTATGGAGCAGAGCGTGCTTGAGAATCAGGCGCGGTTGAGCGGCGCGGCCGGCTTCCTGCGAAAGTCCCTGGATATCCAGGTCATTATGACCATAATTGATGAATTATTTAAAGGCGGCAGCCAGCCGCACACGTCGCTTTTGGGTAAGACGATCCTTGTCGTTGATGATGAACCTCAAATACGTTCTCTTCTGCGCGATTTCCTGAAGAAAAAAGGTTACGACGCCAGGACGGCCGCCAGCGGTGAAGAGGCGGTCAAGCTGCTTCCGGAAGCTAAACCCGCGGTCATACTTCTGGATATGCGCATGCCGGGTATGGACGGTATCGCGACATTGAAAAAGATCCGCGAGATAGATCAGGCCGTGGGAGTGATCATGATAACGGCTGTAGAAGACCAAACCAAGGCTGAGAGCGCTAAGGCTCTCGGCGCTTATGATTACATTTTGAAGCCCATTGATCTGGCGTATTTGGATATGTGTTTGCTTACCAAGCTTTTTCTGTCGGGCGCTTAAAAGCCAAATCCGTTTTTTAAAATGGCTAACGAGATCACGATCCGGATAACAGGTGAAGCAGGCCAGGGCACACAGACGATCGGCGACGCGTTGGCGTCAGTTTTTTTCAGCGCCGGCTATCATGTGTTCTCCTGCCAGGATTTTATGTCGCGCATCCGCGGCGGCAATAACTTTTTCCAGATACGCGTGTCGACCCATCCGGTTAACTCCCCCCGCCATAAGCCCGACATCATCGTTTGTTTAGACGGTCCAAGCGCCGGCATTCATAAAGCCGATCTCGCGGCCGACGGTATTCTTGTCGTTGATAGGGCGAAATCAGGTTTAGAGCAGCTCGACGGTTTTATGTACGATCTGCCTTTTAATGAGATAGCTCTCAGGGTCGCGCGTGACGCGATGTATTCGAATTCTATCGCCTGCGGCTTTATTGCCGGTATTGCCGGGGTGGATTTTTCAGCCGTTACCCGGGCATTACAGGGCATTTTCAGCCGTAAATCGAAAGAAGTCATAGATAACAATATCAACAGCGCGCGCGCCGGATTCGAGCTTGGTCTGGAGAATCCCCAAAGAGAAGTATTTTTGCTGCCGCGAGCGGATAATAGAAGCGCGTCCGGCGAAGCCGCCCGCTTGCTCGATGGATCTACGGCTATAGCGCTTGGCGCTATCAAGGCAGGCTGCAAATTTTACACGGCGTATCCCATGTCCCCGTCCACAAATATCATGAATATCATCGCGGGGCGCGCCAAAGACGAGCATATCGTTGTCGAGCAGGCGGAAGATGAGATCGCGGCTATTAATATGGCTATCGGCGCTTCTTTCGCGGGGGTTCGCGCCATGACCTCTACATCCGGCGGCGGATTTTGCCTTATGACGGAAGGTATTAGTTTATCGGGTATGACCGAGACCCCCGTTGTAGTCGTTGACGCCCAACGGCCGGGACCCGCGACAGGCTTTCCTACGCGCACCGAGCAGTCTGATCTCGATTTTGTGATATCGGCGGGCCACGGCGAATTCAGCCGTGTCGTGTACGCGCCCGGATCCGCGGAACAAGCGTATTATTTGACGATCAGGGCATTCGATATCGCGGATAAATATCAGATCCCCGTAGTGATACTTACCGATCAATATCTTCAGGATTCGACTACAGATTTTTCCGGATTTAAGCCTTACGGGGACGCGCCGGGGTATTCCCCGGTTTCTAAAGAAGAAATTCCTGGAGGTATTCCCTATAAACGGTACGCGCTGACTGATTCCGGGATCTCTCCCAGGGCGATCCCGTCCCGTATCCGGGATGTAGTGTACGTAGACAGCGATGAGCATACGGAAGAGGGGCATATTGCCGAGGACGCGGCTATCCGCAAACAAATGGTCCACAAACGCCTTTACAAAAAAATGCGCGGCTTGTTGAA
>JBAYMQ010000150.1:0-3775 GCA_041663465.1 Candidatus Omnitrophota bacterium
CAGCTCCATGGTTTCAAGAGAATGCATATCAGCCACATTCCAAAGCTTCGCGGCTTTTGACTCGCCCTCTTCAGTCAACGAGATCGTATGCGCTTTTTCGTCCGCGATATAATCAAAGTCCTTGCCGACATCCTCGCCGCGATGTTTCGCCTCGATCTGGTCGTTCTCGGTAATGCGCCTGCCGCGCAACTGGTCAGCGATGCGCCGCGCGAGCGCGTATTTATCCGTGGATTCTTCCGACGCGCCCGAAATAATAAGCGGCGTGCGCGCCTCATCAATGAGGATAGAATCCACTTCGTCTACGACGGCGTAATAAAAATCCCGCTGCACCAGATCCGTCACCGCGTATTTCATATTGTCGCGCAGATAATCAAACCCGAATTCGTTGTTCGTGCCGTAGGTAATATCGCATCCATACGCCTGCTGTCGCTGTTGATCGGACATGTCATGCTGGATCACCCCGACAGACAATCCCAGAAAATGATAAATGGGCCCCATCCACTCGCTGTCGCGTTTAGCGAGGTAGTCGTTGACGGTAACCACGTGGACGCCTTTCCCCAGGAGCGCATTCAGATACACCGGCAATGTGGCTACTAATGTTTTGCCTTCGCCCGTGGCCATCTCGGCGATCTTGCCTTCGTGCAAAATTATGCCTCCGGCGATCTGAACGTCAAAATGCCGTAAACCTATCGTGCGCCGCGACGCCTCCCGCACAACCGCGAACGCCTCGGGAAGAATATCTTCATATATCTTATTGCGCTCGAGTTTTATCTTATCCTTGATCCGGTCTTTTTCCTCCTGGATCGTAACCTCCAAAAGCATGTCCTGCAGCTCCCGCAAACGCGGCTCTATCTCCGAAGACTTCAGGGCCAAGCGCTGTTTGAACTCCGCGGTCTTTCCGGCGAGTTGGGCGTCGGGTAATTTCTCCAACGCCGGCTCGAAACCGTTAACCCGCGACACGATCCGGGCCAGGCCCGGTATAACGCCGGCCGAGGACATCGGCATTTCTTTATTTAAAACAATATGGACATCGGCATACGAGCGATTGATCTTCTTTTGCGCGTTGCGCAATGCCGTATTTTTTATAAATCCCAGCATATCGGTTTCATCCTTTTAATGATGCGCCGCAGATTCCTGCGCGCTGTATCGTAAAAACGCCTCAATAAACCCGTCGATCTTTCCGTCCAGCACAGCGCTAACGTTGCCCGTCTCGAAGTCCGTACGGTGATCTTTGATCAATGTATACGGCTGCAGCACATACGATCTGATCTGCGAGCCCCACTCGATCCTTTTCTTTTCGGTTGAGTGTTTTGCCAGTTCATCCTGACGCTTCTTCTCCTGAAGTTCGTACAGCTTCGCCTTGAGAACCTTCATCGCGGTCTGTTTATTCTGGTGCTGCGACCGCTCATTCTGGCATTGCGCGGACAACCCCGACGGAACGTGGGTTATGCGGACCGCGGTATCGGATTTCTGCATATGCTGTCCGCCCGCTCCCTGCGCCCTGAACGTTTCAATGCTTAGATCTTTTTCGTCGACCGCGACATCGCCGCCTTCGCCGATATCTGGGATAACGTCTACGGACGCGAATGACGTATGGCGGCGTTTATTGGAATCAAACGGGGATATCCGCACTAAACGGTGCACGCCCCGTTCGGTCCTGAGATAGCCGTAAGAAAACTCCCCTTCAATAAGAAGGGTCACGTTTTTCACCCCGGCCTCTTCTCCCGGCAGTATATCCAGCGTCCTGACAGCGTATCCTTTGTCCTCGGCCCAACGCGTGTACATACGCAAGAGCATCCCGACCCAATCACACGCCTCGGTACCTCCGGCGCCGGCGTTAATGCTTAATATCGCGTCGTTGGCATCGACTGGCCCGTTCAAAAGCGTTTTGAATTCAACCTTCGCCAATTCTTCCTGCAACGCGGCAATGTTCTTTTCAATGTCAGCGACAAGATCTCCGTCGCCGCCTCCGGCAAGATCAGCCAACTCCGTCAATTCGCTGTATTTCTTGAAAGAATGCTCCCAGGGCTCAACGACCGATTTTAAGGTTTTCAGTTTTTTGACGACGGCTGTCGCATTCTGCTCGTCGTTCCAGAAATCAGGCAGGGACATTAATCCGGAAAGGCGGTCTATTTCAGTTCTCTTGGCATCAATGTCAAAGATAACCTCTTAGGTTCTGTATACTGGTTCCCGTAGAGGCAAGTTTCTCTTTAATATCTGCTATCATTTTCGTGATCTCCTTAGAGGGAATGTGCGCGGATTAGAAAATCTATTTCTTTATACCTTTCAACGCGAGGACCAGCTCATCTTTGCTGTCGGCATATTCCATCGCTTCCGCTTCAGTGATAAGCCCGTCTTTGACAAGCCGGGACAATGACTGGTTGAACGACATCATGCCGAAGATCTCGCTCTCCTCCAAAAACCGGGTGATCTCGCCGACCTTCCCTTCGCGGATAAGCCGCGCGATCGTAGGGGTGAGGGTCATAACTTCAGCGGCCGGCACGCGGGACTGCCCATCCTTGACCGGAATAAGCCGCAGCGAAATAACGCCTTTCAGCAAAAACGACAACTGCGTGCGTATCTGCTGGTGCTGATGCGGCGGGAAAAAGTTGATCATCCTTTCGACGGTCTGCGACGCGTTGACGGTATGAAGCGTGCTAAGCACCAGAACGCCGGTTTCCGCGACCGTCAATGCCGCCTGCATCGTTTCGAGATCCCGGATGTTCCCGATATAGATGACATCCGGGCTCTGCAAAGTAAACGCGCGCAGAGCGATCGGATATGATGTGACATCCTTGCCTATCTCGCGCTGGTTGATCAAGGATTTCTTATCGGAGAATGTGAATTCTATAGGCTCTTCAAGCGTAAAAATATGTTTATAGGCGTTATTATTTATATATTCGACCATGCTGGCGATCGTAGTCGATTTGCCGGAACCCATGGTACCGGTCAACAGCACAATGCCCCTGCGCTCCATGGCAAGTTTCTTGAGAATATCCGCGGGCACCTTTAATTCCTCCAGCGTCTTTGTGACCGGAGGGATATTACGCGCGACTATCGACGGCCAGTTGCGTTGCATAAATATGCTGACGCGAAACCGCCGTTTCAATCCCGGCTCAAAATAGGCAAAATCTATATCCTTTGACTTCCGGAACAACTCCCGGGCTTCTTCCGATAGAAGCTTTTGCAGCGCCATTTCGATGTCGTCAATCGAAACAAAATCATCAGTCACCGGCAAAACCTGGCCGTTAACGCGCACCCGGATAGTCGTGCCTGCCCTGAAAAAAAGGTCAGACCCGCCCTTATCCACCATTATTTTTAGATAATCCGCTATATCCATCGCCATTTTTCAGCTCCTGAGATTATTATACCACCTTCCTTGTTTTTTCCGTAGCAGAAAATTCCATATACCTGCCCAGCATCAGCCTGGTCTGCGCGTCGAGAGCCGGGGTCGATCCCAACACGAGAATAACAACCGGAACGATCAGCCATTCAGCGACCATTATCACGTTTTTAAACCAGGATACGCCCTTAGGCCGCGGCGGCAATATGGTCCAGGATAAAATTATCCATACGAGGCTTGCGCAAACGGTAAAATTGAACAAAAGACCGGTGATGCGCGGCAAATTGTGCCCTATCGCCGACTGGGCAAAGAACCTTCCGCCCAACAGCATCGGCAGCGGTCCCATGATCCCTATAATGAACGCCCACACGGCCCAAGTCACATGGCTTTCAAGCAGTTGGAAAGACCGCCGGGCCTTGGTAACCAATGGTA